>JBDGYO010000383.1:0-2881 GCA_039584015.1 Gemmatimonadota bacterium
CTCGCGGTGCTGGGTCAGGTGGTGCTGAAGGTGATGCACGGTGTGCCGCCGAACCCGACCGTCGTCAGCGGTACTGGAGCGGTCGCCCTGGTCGCAAACCTCGTCTGCCTCGGCCTGCTGTTCCGCTTCCGTGCCGACGACATCAACATGCACTCGACCTGGGTGTGCTCCCGCAACGACATCCTCGCCAACACCGGGGTCATCGTCTCGGCCGTAGGTGTGGCACTGTTCGCATCCATTTGGCCAGATGTGCTGGTGAGCCTTGCGATTGTTGCGTTGTTTCTGCGCTCGGCGAACAGCGTACTCGTTGCTGCCGCAAACGAGGTACGCTCCGACGAGGCGCAACTGGCTGGCGCGCTCTGTCCCAACGGGATCTGCCCCGCCGCAACCTGTCACTGCCCTGCAGCTTGATTGCAGACGGGCGGAGAAGACGATCGGCTGATCACCAATGAATCTCCACCACGTCACCTTCCTCTAAGACGTGGGCTGCCTTGACTGACTGACCGTCGAACGCGCTGGGTCCCCACACACGGGCGAACTTGAAACCGTCGGCGATGTCCTTGTGGATGGTCCGTGCCAGATCCCCGACGGTGGCTCCCTTCCTCAGGGTGAAGGGTCGATCGCGGTCCGCGTCCTTCTTGGGCTCCTTGGCGTAGATCCGGATGATCTCAAGGGCCTCGAACGTGCGTGTTGCCAACCCCTCCAACCCGATGCCCGTCACTGGAGACACGGGTACAACGGGCCACGGAGTATCCAGCAACTCCTCGAGCGCCGCCAGATCCCCCTCCGAGCCTTCTCTGTCCATGCCGGTGACCACCAGCAGCGTGGGCTTCTGTAGCCAACCGGGCCGTATTTCGGGTGGCGCACCGGTTCCCGCTGGATAGAGCACGATGGCCTTCTGCGCCAGAAGCTCCATCTCGAGGTCGAGGCCGACGAGCGGATGCTCGATCGAGACCACGAGCCACACCAGATCGCCGGCGCGCACCAGGTCGTAGACCCAGGGCTCTACGTGTTCCTCACAGAGTGCGGGTAGGTCCACGAGCTGGAAGGCGATGTCCTCGAACGGCATCATCCCTGGCGTGGCTTCCCGCGTGGTGAGGGGGTAGCTGGCGACCTCGGGTTTCGCATGGGTGAGCGAGACCACGAGGCTCGATTTCCCGGCGTTCGGGGGACCTACGAGCACCACTTGCCCGGCTCCCTCCCTCGGGACTCGGTGACTGTCTCTCCGAGCGGCGCCCTTCTTCTTCGGTTCGCGCTTGAGCTTCGACAGACGGGAGCGCAGGTCAGCCTGGAGCTTGTCGGTCCCTTTGTGCTTGGGGATCACTCGAAGCATCTGTTCCAGGCACGCGATCTTCTCCTCCCGCGTCACCGCGCTGCGGAACTTGGCCTCGGCCTCCCTGTACGCCGGTGTGAGGTTGGCTGGCATCGATTGGGTTCGCGTCCTGACCACATCCCAGTTCCCGCCCCAACTCTAGCATGTCAGGGGAGTCACGGTGCTGCAAGGCCGATCAGGTAGCCCTCGATCGCTTCAGATCATCGGAGTTCTTCACCACCAGGACGACACCGGTGATCGGGCCGAACAGCAGGCCCATGAAGAACCAGAGCCAGGCGCTGCGGCCAGTGACCTGTGCCCAATACGCGCAGAAGATGCCGAAGAGGAAATTGACGTAGGCGACTGATGCGTACTCTTTTTCCATTGCGAAGTCTCCACTGTTCGCGTTGCGGAACTACTAGGCCCCCAACACCTCTTTCACCCGCTCGGCGATCTCCTCCTCTGTGCCGGTGCCGCTGACGATCGTGAGGATCTCCATCTCGCGGTAGTACCCAACCAGCGGCGCCGTAGACTCCCGGTACGCCTCGAGCCTGCTTTGGATCACATCAGGCGTGGCGTCGCTGCGGCCGTCGGCGGATGCCCTGGTGACCAGGCGTCGAACGAGTTCCTCCTCCGGCACATCTAACAGCAGTACCCGCTTGAGCCGTTCCCCCTGCTCCATCAGCATGACGTTCACGGCTTCCGCCTGTCGCACGGTGCGTGGGAAGCTGTCCATGACGATCCCCTTCGCGGCCCCCGGGGACGTCACCTGCTCCTTGACGAGGCTCAAGATGAGCTTGTCTGACACCAGCTCCCCTCGGTCCATGGACCGCTTTGCCTCGCGGCCCAGTGGAGTGTCCGCCTGGACGGCATGGCGCAGGAGATCGCCGGTGGTGATCTTGGGAACGCCGATCCGCTGAGCGAGGATCGTTCCCTGCGTGCCCGTGCCGGATCCGGGGGGACCGAGGAGGATGACGTGCATGAGGTGTTCAGTTGCCCCTTTCCAAGTAGCGCCCCGAGCGGTCGGAGCGTCCAGCATCAGAGACCAATAGAGTAGCCATTCGTCGCGGTCAAGTCACTGCCGGCGCCGAGCGGTGCTAGAAGCTCCCGATCGTGATCCCGACGGAGCCGGATAACGTATCCACCCGCGCGAAGAGGCCACCGATCTCCTGGAACTGCCCGCGATAGGCGCGCCGCGCGTCGAAGAACCGAATCGTCGAGTTCTCGAGCAACGGGTAATACCCGATGTGCACGTTCTGGCTGTTGGCAGGGATGACACAGTTGCAGCGCAGCTCCCTTGGAGTACGAGCGTTGACCAACGCCACGAGCTCGCGGTTCGTGCGATTCGTGATCCGCGGTGCGAACATTGCTCGATCGGGAGCGACACCCGTGATCACGGAGGGCGCATCTAACAACAGAGCTTCGAATTCCTCACCCATCTCTTGGCGGCCCTGTCGTGGGCGAACGAGCCGCCACGCTACATCGACCGCCCTGTCCCTCGGGAGAACCAGCGAGTCCTGTTGTCCGGCTTCGAGCGTGTGCACCATCTGGCCGTCCAGCAGGATTTCG
>JBDGYO010000384.1:0-3668 GCA_039584015.1 Gemmatimonadota bacterium
GGCGGCTGTTCTTCGATACCGTGAAAGGCGGAGACTTCCGCTCCCGCGAAGCCAACGTGTACCGATTGGCCGAGGTATCGAACAACATCATCGATCAGTGCGTGGCCCAGGGCGTGCCGTTCGCCCGCGAGTACGGCGGCCTGCTGGACAACCGCTCGTTCGGCGGCGCACAGGTGTCGCGCACCTTCTACGCGCGCGGTCAGACGGGGCAGCAGCTGCTGCTCGGTGCCTATCAGGCGCTGGCCAAGCAGGTGGGGCTCGGGACGGTCGAGATGTTCCCGCGTGCCGAAATGCTCGATATCGTCCTGATCGACGGGCACGCAAAGGGGATCGTGGTGCGAGACATGGTCACCGGGAAGGTGACTTCTCACGCCGCGCACGCCGTGGTGCTGGCCACGGGCGGCTACTCGCGAGTGTTCTTCCTCTCCACCAACGCAATGGGCTGCAACGTCACGGCTGCCTGGCGGGCGCACAGACGGGGCGCCGCGTTCGCGAATCCGTGCTTCACCCAGATTCACCCCACTTGCATCCCGTCGAGCGGTGACTACCAGTCGAAGCTCACGCTGATGAGCGAGTCGCTACGCAACGACGGGCGCATCTGGGTGCCGGCGCAGTCGGGGGAGTCGCGGGTGGCGAACGACATTCCGGAGTCGGACCGCGACTACTACCTGGAGCGGCTGTACCCCAGCTTCGGCAATCTCACGCCGCGCGACATCGCCTCGCGCCGTGCCAAGGAAGCGGTGGACGACGGCCGCGGCGTGGGCGAGCTGAAGAATGGTGTCTTCCTGGACTTCCGGGATTCGATCCAGCGGCTCGGCAAGCACGTGATCACGGAGCGCTACGGCAATCTGTTCGAGATGTACGAGCGGATCACCGGCGAGGACCCCTACCAGGTCCCCATGCGCATCTACCCGGCCCCCCATTACACGATGGATTACACGATGGGCGGGCTCTGGGTGGACTACAATCTGGAGAGCACCGTTCCCGGACTGTTCGTGCTGGGCGAGGCGAACTTCTCCGACCATGGCGCGAACCGCCTGGGAGCGAGCGCCCTGATGCAGGGTCTGGCGGACGGGTACTTCGTCATTCCCTATACCGTCGCGGACTACCTGGCCCGCGTGGGACCGGCAAAGACCGATCCCGAGCACGCGGCCTTCGGCGACGTCGAGCGCGAGGTCATGGGCCGGACCGCGATGCTGCTCAACGCGGGCGGCACCCGCACGGTAGACAGCTTCCACCGCGAGCTGGGCAAGATCGTGTGGGACGGCTGCGGCATGGCCCGCAACCGCAAGGGGCTCCAGCGGGCGCTGAAGGACATCCCGGTGCTGCGTGAGCGCTTCTGGAAGGAGGTGCGCGTGCCGGGCAGTGGGGAAGATTTCAATCAGTCGCTGGAGAAGGCGGCCCGGGTCGCCGACTTCATGGAACTGGCCGAGCTGATGTGTCGCGACGCGCTGTACCGCGAGGAGTCGTGCGGCGGCCACTTCCGGGAGGAATCCCAGACCGAAGAGGGTGAAGCCAAGCGGAACGACGAGCAGTTCACGCACGTCGCTGCGTGGGAGTGGACGGGACCGGATTCGGAGCACCGGCTGCACAAGGAGCCACTCGGCTTCGAGTACGTCCCCCTGTCTCAGCGGAGCTACAAGTAATGGACCTAATCCTACACGTCTGGCGTCAGGCCAGCCCGAGCGATACAGGACAGTTCGTCCGCTACGAGGCGAAGGACATCAGCGACCACGCGTCCTTCCTGGAGATGCTCGATATCGTGAACGAGCGCCTCACGGAGGCGGGTGAGGAGCCGATCGCGTTCGACAGCGACTGCCGCGAGGGGATCTGCGGCATGTGCGGCGTGGTGATCAACCGGCTGCCGCACGGCCCGCAGCACGGCGCAGCGACGTGCCAGCTCCACATGCGGCATTTCAGTCACGGCGATGAGATCTGGATCGAGCCGTGGCGCGCCCGGGCGTTCCCGGTGCTCAAGGACCTCGTCGTGGACCGCGGCGCGTTCGATCGCATCATGCAGGTCGGCGGGTTCGTTTCGGTGCGTACCGGGGCAGCGCCCGACGCCAACGCGATTCCCATCCGCAAGGAGAACGCCGACCTCGCTATGGACGCGGCGGCGTGCATTGGATGCGGAGCCTGCGTGGCGGCTTGTCCCAACGCCTCGGCGATGCTGTTTGTCTCGGCCAAGGTGGGGCAGCTGGGATTGCTGCCCCAGGGTCGGCCGGAGCAGCGCGAGCGGGTGCTGCGGATGATCGCGCAGCACGACGACGAGGGCTTCGGGACCTGCACCAATCACGGCGAGTGCCACGCCGTATGCCCGGCCGACGTCAGCCTCGACTTCATTGCGCGGCTGAACCGGGACCTGTTCGGCTCAGCGATCTCGGCGAGCAGCCTGTAGCCTGATCCCGATCCCGGGCCCAGCCCCCGGGGCGGCACCCGAAGCGGACGAGTGGATGAAGGTCATCCGCCCGTCCGCTTCTTGGCATTTGGGATCTCTGGCCGTTCCGGGGACTTGCCCGTAAGTTCTTGACTAATACTGACTTGTGTCGCCGGAACCCAGGGGCCTCGGTTGCGCAGCCGCCCCCGGGGCAGCATTCCCGAGGCTCACTGTATCAAACTGGTCGGAACGAGACGGCCGGAGTGGAGTGGGAACCCTGACCAACGACCTCGAACGGGCCCGAGCGGACCAGGACGCCATCGACGTGGAGTTCGCCGTCAGCGGTGACAGCCAGGCGTTCGAGCGGCTCTACCGGCGACACATCGGGCGGATGACGTCCCTGGCCCGGTGGCTGCTCGGCCACGACGATGTCGAGGACGTGCTCCAGGAGATCTTCATCCGCGTGTGGGAGAAGCTGGACACGTTCAAGGGACAAGCGGCCTTCTCGACCTGGCTGCACCGGCTCGCCACCAACGTGGTCCTGCGGCGGCGGCAGGAGCGGCAGACATGGGCGAAGCGGCACTCGGGATCGGAGCTTGATCTCGCATCCGCCTCGGGCGGGCCGATGACGCCGGGATTGAAAGTGGACGTGGAGGCGGCGGTGGATCGACTACCGGAGAGAGCGCGCGAGGTGTTCGTGCTGCATGACATGGCGGGATACAAGCACCACGAGATCGGGGAGATGTTGGAGATCTCGCCGGGAACCTCGCGATCGCAGTTGCACCACGCGCGCATGGCGCTGCGCGGGTACTTCGAGGCATGAGGGGGCTGGACGATGAGTGATCAGTGGACCGAACACCTGTCGGCCTACCTGGACGGCGAGCTGGACGACCAGCGGCGTGATGCGCTCACGGCGCACCTCGCGCGCTGCGAGGAGTGCCGCAAGGCGCTTGCGCAGCTCGCAGGAGTGCAGTCGTGGGCCGCCACGTTCCAGGGCCGGCCACCCCGGACGGACGTCTGGCCGCGTGTCGCCGAAGAGATCCGGCGGCGGCAGGGCGGGGCGAGCCGTCGGCGCATGGCCTTCCGGATTCCCCAGACCCTCGCCGCCGGCATTTTGCTCGCCGCGGTGGCGAGTGGCAGTTGGTGGCTGGCGCGGGCAACGGCCCCAGAGGCGGAAACCATCATCGTCGCGCGACTCACGCCGGAGGCCGGCCCGGCGCACCAGGCAGCGGTGTTGGCGGCCGAGCGCTACGGCGGCGCCATCGCCGACCTGGAGCGGGCGCTGCTGCAG
>JBDGYO010000385.1:0-2873 GCA_039584015.1 Gemmatimonadota bacterium
GCCCGGCCGGATGTACTTGATGTCGCGACGCGTGGGACCACCCGGACCTTCGCGGTAAACCAGTATCTCACCGTCGCGCGACCACCACAGCTCCTGGAGCGGCCGGCTCGAGGAAAGGAGCAACTCCGCGGGTCCGCTTCCGTCCCACGGCTTCCAGTAGAGCTCCTTATGCCCATTCCGGTTGGACACGAACGTCACGCGGCTTCCGTCGGGGGTCCACTCGGGGCGCTCGTTGAGCTCGCCCTCGAATGTGAGTCGCGACAGTGTCCTCTGCTCCAGGTCGTACACCCAAACGTCCTCATGGCCACTCTCGGTCTCATAGTTGAGCGCCAGTCGGCGCCCGTCGGGTGAGACCCGCACGTATTCGAAGTCTCGCTCGATCTCGGGCGCTACGGGCCGCTCGGTCCCGTCCCGCTCCACCCACACGAGGCTCTCGGATGCGGCGATACCCGCCAGGTAGAGCAGCGTACCGCTGTTGGACAAGGCGAATTCCGACGCGGCACCCGCCTTGACCACGACGCCTTCGAGCAGCGGTGTGGACGGACCGGTGATCTCGAGCTTGTGCTGGTCGAACGGCGCGGCGAGCAGCGCACCGTCGGCACGGGTGTACACGATGTGGCCGGTTGACACGTAGCGGCCCATCACACCCCGTAACAGGACTTTCGTCTCCCGCGTCTCGAGCGACACGACACCGATGTCGGCCTCGGAGTTGCCGCCGCGCGCGATCGTGAACAGCGCTCCCTTGCCGCTGGGAAGCGCGTTGACCCAACGGTGTGCGTTCTCCCCCCGGGTGCTGTCCGGGGTGGTGAGCACCTCTTGCGGCCCGCCGCCGGCAGGTACGCGCGACAGACCACCTCCCGTCCGCTGGAAGTACAGCATCCCGTCCTCGCCCCAGTCACCTCCAGTGGGGTTGACCGAGTCCGACACCACGGTGAGCGGCGGACCCCCTGCGAGAGAGACCACGCGCAGGGAGAACGGGTTTGCGGCGGAGTACGCGACTGACTGGCCATCGGGAGAGAAGAACGGCTCGAAAGCCCCGACCGTGCCGGGGAGCGGAATCCCGTCGAGTTGATCGATGGGCCTGAGCCAGAGCTGCACGGACCCGGTCTCGCTCGGTCCGACATACACGATGCGGGACCCGTCGGGCGAGAGCGCCACGGTCGGCCCGAAGCGACTGGCCACTCCCTGTCCCTCGGGCAGCGCGACGTTGAAGCGCGCGACCTGCCCGGGAGATTCGGGTCGTAGCCAGCCCCACGCCGCGAGCGCGATCGCGACCACCGCGACGCCGGCAGTCACAAGCAGCCGCCGGTCGAAGCGACGACTCATCGGGGCCGTACTCTCCTCGCCGGGCAGCGCATGCACGTCGGTGTCGGCCAGCCCCGGCCGCACCAATGCCTCAGAAAAGCTGAGCGCGGTGGGGAAGCGGTCGGCGGGGAGCTTTGCTAGCGCCTTCGTGATCGACGCGGCCACGTGATGCGGCACGGTGTCGCGGTGCACCGTCACCGACGGCGCCTTCTCCGTGATCACCTTCGCCACGATCGCCTGCGCCGTGCTGCCCGTGTACGGCGGATCGCCCGCCAGCATCTCGTACAGCATGGCACCCAGTGAGTACACGTCGCTGCGGGCGTCCAGCTCGCGGTCGCCCATGGCCTGCTCGGGGCTCATGTAGTGCGGCGTGCCGATCGAGAGGCCCGTCTCGGTGAGGCGTGCGCCGCCCGCATGGCTCAAGGCGAGCGCGATACCGAAGTCCGCCACCAGCGCCTGCCCATCGTGCAGCAAGATGTTCTCCGGCTTGATGTCGCGGTGGATCACTTCCTGGCGGTGCGCGTAGTCGAGGGCAGCGGCCACCGAGCGGGTGATCTCAACCGCCTCCGTCACACCCAGCTGCTTCTCGCGCTCGATCTTGTCCCTGAGCGTCTCGCCCTCGACGAACGGCATCACGTAGTACAGGAACGTGTCCGCCTCGCCCGAGTCGTGCAGCGGCAGGATGTGCGGGTGCTGCAGGTTGGCGGTAACCTTGATCTCGGCCAGGAAGCGCTCGGCGCCGATCACCGCAGCGAGCTCGGGCCTGAGCACCTTGAGCGCCACCTTGCGCTCGTGCTTCACGTCGTGCGCCAGGTACACCGTGGCCATGCCGCCCGCCCCGAGCTCGCGCTCGATGCGGTAACGGTCGGCGATCGCCGTGGTCAGACGCGCAGTGATCTCGCTCATGCTAGCGCTCCCCCCAGAAGCGGTTGCTGAGGTCTGCCGTGTATGTCTGTTGGATTCCCGACGGGGCTGTGTGCCACTGCCCCGCGTCCGCCGCGCCCTCACCATACTTCGGAGCGCCGCCAACTCGGCCAGGACGCGGTCGACCGGTGGCCGGAGCCGCGGTCAGTTCCGCCGTGAGGCGTGGTGTGTGCCGCTGGGGTTGGGGGGCGCTTTTAAGCTACGGAAGATGTCGGTGTTTCCCCGATTCCGCCAGTCGGAAGTCCACCCACGGATGTGCAACCAGGTCAACGATTTGGGGCCGGAAAGGCCCGTTCCGGTCCTCCGGCCCCACATCGTCCTGGACTGTCAATCCAAGCGCTTATCCTACAAGCGCTTAGGCATCACCTCGGCGAGCTCAGCCGTTCGGCTGCGGCGTCACCCGCAAATACGGCTTCTTGGCCTCGTATCCGGGGAACTTCTTGGCGGCCTCTTCGTCGGTCACACCGGTCCCGATGATCACGTCCTCGCCATGCTTCCAGTTGACGGGCGTGGCGACCGCGTGGTTGGCCGTGAGCTGCAGCGAATCGACCACCCGCAGCAGCTCGTCGAAGTTCCTCCCGGTGCTCGCCGGGTAGGTGAGCGTGAGCTTCACCTTGTTGTCCGGCCCCACGACGAACACCGAG
>JBDGYO010000057.1:0-11207 GCA_039584015.1 Gemmatimonadota bacterium
AATGGCGATGCGGTGCTCCAGGTCGGGCTGGCCGATGTCCGCTACCATCCCCCACTCGAAGCGACTCACCAGGCGGGACTCCAATCCCGGTATCTCGGTCGGCGGCCGGTCGGACGTGAGCACGATCTGCTTCTGCGCCTCGTGCAAGGCGTTGAACGTGTGGAAGAACTCCTCCTGGGTCATCTCCTTGCCTTCGAGGAAATGCACGTCGTCCACCAAGAAGATGTCCACCTCGGTACGGTAGCGCCGGCGGAACTCCACCATCGTGCGGCTGTGGATGCTCTCGATCACTTCGTTGATGAACTGCTCGGCGCCCATGTAGAGCACACGGTTCGAGGGATCCCGCTCCAGCACCGCGTGGGCGATGGCCTGCATCAGGTGTGTCTTGCCGAGTCCTGTGGCACCGTAGATGAACAGGGGGTTGTACGTTTTCCCCGGAGCCTCGGCTACGGCGTGCGCCGCAGCGCCCGCTAGCTCGTTGGACTTGCCGACAACGAAGGTCGTGAAGGAATAGCGCTCGTTGAGGGGACGCGTCGTCCGCCCCTGGGGCTTCCCGTCCGCTGCCGTCGGCGCCACGAAGAAATCCATCTGGGGTCGCTGCGTCCGCTCCTCCTGCACCCGGAACGTGACTTGCAGCGAGGCGCCCAGTTCCTGGCTCGCCAGCTCCCCGAGCAGCTCGGAGTGTTTCGACTCGTTCCACTCCACCGCGAACTGGTCCGGAGCGCCGAGAACGAGCCGCCCTTCCTTGAGATCAATGGGCTCGACCGGGTCTAGCCAGGTCCGAACGGTAGGGTCGGGTAGCTGTGAGCGCGCCGCGTCCAGTAGACGGGTCCACGCCTGTTGAGCTGTCAATTCCATCTACGATTTGCGGGCGACTCGGTAGGGGGTTCGATAGGGCAAGAGATCGTACCGCTCGGATGTGGAAAAGTCAACCTTGACCCCAAACGCCTAGTGCGACTAGCTTTCCCCCCCGCAAGAGAGGGATTTTGAGGGCATGAAGAGGACCTACCAGCCGCGGAATCGGCGGCGGAAGAATAAGCATGGATTCCGGGCGCGGATGCGTACCCGCTGGGGCCGGGCTGTGTTGAGCCGTCGGCGCAAGAAGGGGCGCAAGCGCCTCGCCGCCACGGTGCCTTCCAAGCACGGAGGGAGCTGACGCCGGAGCGCCTGCCGCGGAGCCGGCGCTTGACGCGCAGATCTGAGTTGACGGCGGTAATGCGGACTGGCCGCCGCCGCCGCACCCCGAGACTGGACATCTCCTGGCGTGAGAACGAGGTGGGACACCCGCGACTCGCTGTC
Source organism: Gemmatimonadota bacterium (assembly GCA_039584015.1). Taxonomy (GTDB): domain Bacteria; phylum Gemmatimonadota; class Gemmatimonadetes; order Gemmatimonadales; family GWC2-71-9; genus WVYX01. The sequence goes on from JBDGYO010000057.1 coordinate 1,300, forward strand.
GTCGTACCCCGGTACGGCCACACCGGGGTGCGTCGTAACCGTCTCCGGCGCCAACTGCGCGAGATCGCCCGGCGGCGCGTCCTGCCGGCGCTCGCCCCACTCGACGTGGTGATCCGCTCGCGGGCATCGGCCTACGGTGCCGAACCGCACGAGCTCACGGGCGACCTGGAGCAATGGGCACACACGCTCTCCGGATGATGCGCTGGCCCCGGTACCTGGTGATGGGCGTCATTCGCCTCTACCAGGTGCTGGCTTCGCCGTTTCCCTCTCCCTGCCGGTTTGCCCCAACCTGTTCGACCTACACGCTGGAAGCCGTGGACCGCTACGGCATCCTGCGCGGGTCCTGGCTGGGTATCAAGCGAATCGTGAAGTGCCACCCGTTCCACCCGGGCGGCCTCGACCCGGTACCGTAGCGAGCCGCCGATGGACCGCCGAACCGCCCTCGCCGTAGTCCTGATGCTGGTCGTTGCGGTGCTGCCCGCGCTGCTCATCAAGCGCGAGCCACCACCGCAACAGCCGGAGGGTGTGCTCGACACCGTCGTGTCAGCGCCGCCGGAAACCGTGGAGGTCTTCCGGGAGACGCCGCAGGTCGCGCGCACTGCGGAGGCCCAGCCGGAGGAAGCCGTTCGGGAGCAGCAGGTCCCGGAGCAGCTCGTGGCGGTGCAAACCCCGCTCTATCGGCTCGAGTTCTCCTCCCGGGGCGCCAGGCCGGTCGCCGCCCGCCTCGAGGAGTACCTCACCTTCGCCCCGGGCGATACTGGCCAGGCCCAGTTGTTCCCGCCCGAGTCCCGCTTCCTGGAGTACGCGCTCGTGTTCGGCGACGACACCGTGTCCCTGGCAGACTGGACGTTTGAGCCCAGCGCCACGGAGCTGTCGGTTGCTGCAGCCGGCACGGCGCTGCGCTGGACGGGCCGGCGCGGGCGGCTCGGCGTCGAGCTGACGTACACCTTCCGACCCGACGACTACGTGTTTGACGTCGATGGTCGCATTACCGGCACGCAGGCGAGCGGGTTCCTCCTGGTCCGTCTCGGGCCACGTATCGCCTTCGTCGAGGCTGACAGTGCCGTGGACTTCCGCTCCTACTCGGTGGTCACGAAGGCGGCGAAGACCGAGCGCCTGGACCACCGGTCGCTCGACCCGGGGGAACAGCGGTCCCTGGAGGGTCCGTTCGAGTGGGTCGCGGTGAAGTCGAAGTATTTCCTCACGGCCGTGCTGGCGATCGAGCAGGGGCAACCGCGTTTCGGGGGCGCCCTGGCGACTGGCGGACCGCGCGAGGGCAAGCACGCGATCCGCGCCGACGTGGTGACCTCCCTCCCGGCGCCGGGTGGGGTATTCGGGTTCTCGAGTTACGTCGGGCCGCAGGAGTTCGGCGGCTTGGCTCGCATCGGTCACGACCTGGAGGACGTGAATCCGTACGGCTGGGTCTTCCGGCCGATCATCCGGCCGTTCGCCAACCTCATCGTACGCATCCTCCTGTGGATGCACGACGTGCTCAATCTCAGCTACGGCTGGGTGTTGATCATCTTCGGGCTCCTGATGCGGGTGCTCCTCTGGCCGCTCAACCAGAAGGCCATGCGCTCCAGCATGGCGATGCAGGCGATCCAGCCCGAACTGAAGGCGGTCCAGGAGCGTTACAAGCAGGATCCGCAGCGCATGCAGCAGGAGGTCATGAAGGTGTACAAGGCGCACGGGATGAGCGCCTTGGGGCCGCTGGGCGGCTGCCTGCCCATGCTGATTCCGATGCCTGTGCTGTTCGCGCTGTTCTTCGTGTTCCGGGAGACGATCGAGTTCCGCGGCGTGCCGTTCCTCTGGATACCGGACCTGTCGCGGCCGGACCCGCTTTTCATCATCCCGATCCTCATGGGGTTGTCCATGTTCGGCGTCTCGAAGATCAGCCAGCGAGGCGTGCCGCCGAACCCGCAAGCCAAGATGATGCTCTACGTCATGCCGGGATTCCTGACCTTCATCTTCCTCAAGCTGTCGGCGGGCCTGAACCTCTATTATGCGGTGAGCAACATTGCGAGCATCCCGCAGCAGTGGCTCATCTCCCAGCAGCGGATGAAGCGAGTGAACAAGCAGGAGTAGGCCGCCTTGCCTGGCCACCGCCCGGCGTGTCCCCCTAACTTCGAGCCGTGCTCACGGACGTCATCGCCGCGATCTCCACCCCGCCAGGTCAGAGCGGGATAGCTCTGCTGCGTGTTTCCGGTAGCGGTGCGCACGAGATCGCACAGATGGTCCTGCCGCAATTCCACGCCGAGCCCTGGCGTTGCGCGCGCCTCTCGCCAGCCAGGCATCCCACCCGGGGCGACCAGCTCGACGACGTTCTCTACCTCACGTACCAGGCACCGGCCTCCTACACCGGCGAGGATATGGTGGAGGTCTCCACACACGGTGGGCTGCTGGTGCCGGCCGAGGTGTTGGCCGCACTGCTCGCGGCGGGCGCGCGCCAGGCAACGCCTGGTGAGTTCACGAGGCGGGCCGTCGCCAACGGGAAGCTGGATCTGCTGCAGGCTGAGGCGGTGGCCGATCTCATCGATGCGACCGCGCCGGCGCAACGGCGCGCTGCTCTGGGGCAGCTGGACCGGGGATTGTCGAAGCGTATCGCTGGACTGCGGGAGCAGGTGCTGGAGCTGGAGGCGCTCGTCGGCTACGAGATCGACTTCCCGGAAGAGGACAGCGGGCCGGTGCCCCCCGAGCGTATTGCGGGCGCGATCGACGACGTGCAAGAAGCACTCGGTGGTCTGATAGGCACGGCGGGGGAGGGCGAGCGGTTACGGGAGGGCGCGCTCGCGGTGATCGCCGGGCGTCCCAATGCCGGCAAATCGTCGCTGTTCAACGCCCTGCTGGGGAGTGAGCGGGCGATTGTCACGCACGTCCCCGGCACCACGCGCGATGCCATCGAGGCCCCGGCCACGTGTGATGGATTTCCGTTCCGCCTCATCGACACGGCGGGGCTGCGGGACTCCGACGATACCGTGGAGCGGATCGGTGTCGAAGTGAGCCGCCGCTACCTGGCTGCGGCGGACGTGGTGATCTTCTGCGCCGAAGCGGGGCGCGCGCTGACCGCTGAGGAGCGCAGCTTCCTCGACGGCGTCGGGGCCCCATGCGTGTCCGTGCGGACCAAATTAGACCTGGTCGAGCCGGCGCAGGCCCCGGACGGGGAGGAGGTTCTGGTGTCGGTCGAGACCGGGGAGGGGCTTGCGGCGCTACGCCAGAGGCTGGCGCGGCTGGCGTTCACCGCCCTCTCGGAGCGTGGGGACATGGAACCGTTCATCACGCGCCAGCGGCATCGGGAGGCTCTGGAGCGGGCGCTCGCGGAGATTCGGGAGTTTCAGAGCGCTCGCGACACGGGAATCGAGGGCGCCGTCGCCGCCACGCACCTGCGGGCTGCGGTGACGGCCCTGGAGGACGTCATCGGCCTGGTGACGACGGAGGATGTGCTGGAGCGGGTGTTCGCGACGTTCTGTGTGGGGAAGTAGGGGGGCTACTGCAACGAGTCGTCGTCCCCCTCGAGCGCGAGCCGCCAGATCTCGTCTGCCAGCCACTGCAGGCGCTCGTGGGCGTATTCCAGGTCCGAAGGACCCTTGTCTTTGGCATTGCGGGACACTTCTCGGACGTGGTCGATGAGCTCGTCGATGACCTCCCGCAGCACCCGCTTCTGGCGGCGCTCCGGCAGGGGCTTGGCCGCCGGGCGCCTCGGCTTCGAGGCCTTCTTCATGCGGTCTGCACGCCTCGCGCCCGCTGCTCGTACGCCAGGCAATCCTCGGCGCTCGCCCTGAGTGCCTGCGCGACGCCGCGTTCGGCCACGATGGCCTCCACCATGCGATAACCCAGGTAGTACCCCGAGCGCTCGGGCACGACCTTGCCGTGCACCAGGCGCTGCGCGGCGGGCACGCCGCCCGAGAGGTAACGCAGCCGGTAGCCCAGGCCCCGCTCGTCCAGCTCGTCCTGGACGGCGCGTGCGAGAAACGCCTCCAGCTGCCGCATGCGGCGGTACTGGCGACGCACGTAGCCCAGGTATTCCCACATCTCGCGGCCGGGTACCACGGCCCTCGCCGCCGCCACCGCCAGCCCCTCGCTCACGAGGAGCTCCGCTAGCGTGGCGCGACTGCCCGTCTCCCAGTAGTCGTACGAGCCGTCCATGTCGGACACGATGCCGGCCAGCTCGCTGCTGCTGTCGGGTGAGGTGTAGCGCACCGTGTGCGCGACCTCGTGGGCGATCCACAAGGGTACCAGCTCGGGCTTGAGCCCCAGTCCGAGCGACTCGTGGTTGGGCTTGCCCGTGAAATGTTCGAGACATACGAAGGCGATCCCGCGACCGCCCACCACCAACTCGCCTGCGTTGGCGCCGCCCACGCCCACCATGAGGTACACGTCGAACTGCCGGTCCACCTCGAAGACCTCCTCGCACCGCCGCAACGTCTCCTCCGCCATGGCAACGATATCGTGCCGCTCCAGCAGCGCGTGCAGGTCGCGGCGATCGGCGGTCAGCGTTCGCTCGATGACCTCCTGGGCATGCGGGCTGTCGAGGTCGAGGATGTAGTTGTGCCAGTACGCGGAGAGGACAGGAAAGTGGTCGCGCAAGTAGCGACGATACGCCTCCAAGGGGTCCGGTGCGTCGAGCGCGGCGAGGAATTCCGGAACGAGGTTGATCAGCATGGAGGCGCCACCAATTTGTGACGCACTGCGAATGCTGACAACCCCTCGGTTTGCCGCCACCAACGCGACAGTGCGGCGTTACCGCACGAGCTTCTGGAGAACCGCCGCGTGCTCGGGATCGAAGCCGTAGAAGACGATCTCGTCGAGGCTGTCGGCGTGCGGGGACGCTCGCATGGCGTCGTGCATGATCGACGCCGCCTCCTGGAAATCGAATCCGCCGATGCCGGAGCCCAATACGGGAAAGGCGACGCGCTTCAGCCCGTGCTGCGCCGCCAACTCGAGGCTCGCCGTGGTGCTCTCGCGGATGGAATGGGCGGAAACGGGAGCGTCGCCCATGGCGGCGGCATGGATCACGTAGCGCGCGGTCATGTCGCCCGCACCCGTGATGGCTGCTTGGCCTACACGAACCGGCCCGTGCCGGTCGCACTCCTGCTGGATGGTCGGTCCTCCCGCGCGACGAATCGCTCCCGCAACGCCCGCGCCCAACTGCAGGTGGTTGTTCGCCGCATTGACCACGGCGTCGCCCTCGTAGGTGGTGATGTCGCCCTCGCGGGCGGTGATGGTGGCTGCCATCGCGGCGCGTGGTCGGCTAGTCGTCGCGCAGGTTCCGGCTCATGTCGTCGAGCAGGCGGCGCTCCTCGGGAGTGAGGGACTCGATCCCCGTCGCCGAGATCTTGTCGAGCACCCGGTCCAGCTCAGCGGAGCGCTCTCCCTCGGGGTGGGATGGCGTGGGCTGCGGCTGTGGTTGTGGTGTGCGCCGTTTCTGCGGGCGTCGCTGCGGCACGACGTGCGCGGGAGCGCGGCGCTCCGCGGCCGCCCTCGCGCGCCGCACCACGGCTGCCTCGCTGCGCACGTAAATGAAGCCGAACAGGAAGCCGCCCAGGTGCGCGAGGTGTGCTACACCGTCCTCCGCTCCGGAAATGGCCAACACGAGATTGATCGTGGCGAGGAACACGACCAGCCACTTGGCCTTGATGGGCGCAGGGATCGGGAAGATGTAGATGGGCGCATTGGGCCAGCGCATGGCGAACGCGAGCGACACGCCGAACACGGCGGCCGAGGCGCCCACGAATGGCGTCACGGGGGCGACCAGTGAGACGGCGTATGAAAACGCCGCTCCGCCCAGGCCGCAGATCAGATAATAGAGGGCGAACGCCGTGCCGCCCATGCGCTCCTCGACGGCCGGGCCGAAGAAGAAGAGCATGAGCATGTTGAACGCGAGGTGGAGGAACCCCGCGTGCACGAACATGTAGGTCACGAACGCCCACCAACGATGCCCGGCCGTGGCAGGGTGGAACGCGAACAGGTCGTGGAACCACGGTCCCGTGAACACGGTGATCGTGAGGATCCAGACCATCGCGTTCGCGATGAGGAGGCCCCGCACCCAGGGGGTCAGCGAGAACAGCGGGCGTGTACGCATCGGCCTAAGTCTACATCCCCCTACGTGTCCGCTTTGTTCCGGGTTACGGTTCGCTCGAGGACGAAACGGCAGATGCGGTGGCACAGCTCCTCGAACGGGATACCCATCGCCCCCGCCGATTGGGGGAGCAGGCTGGTGGCCGTCAGGCCGGGCAGCGTGTTGGCCTCGAGGCAGTGAGGGGTACCGTCCCCGCCGAGGCGGAAGTCCACCCGGGAGAAGTCCCGCAGCTCGAGGGCGCGGTGAGCGGTGAGCGCCAGGGCCCGGAGCTCGTCGGCGAGTGCGTGGGGGATCTCCGCCGGGAAGATCTCCTGCGTCATCCCAGGGGTGTATTTGCACTCGTAGTCGAAAATGGCGTGTGACGGGATGATCTCGCCGACGGCGAGGGCCTCGTCGCCCAGGATCCCCACAGTGAATTCCCGACCCGAGGCGAATGCCTCGAGCATCACGTCATCGTCGTAGGGGCGTGCCGCCGCCACCGCCGCCTCCACCTGGTCGGCGCGCTCGACCACGGTGAGGCCCACCGTGGAGCCCGCCCGCGACGGCTTGACGATCAGGGGGAAACCCAACGCGACGATCTCCTCGTCTGCGGACGGCCACATGTGCCAATCCGGCGTCGGCACACCCGCGGCACGGAAGCGCTGCTTCGCGGCGTCCTTGTCCATGGCGAGGGCGCTGCCTGCGGGATCGCTCCCCGCGTACGGTAGGCCAGCCTCCTCGAGGAGGCTCTGCATCTCGCCACCCTCACCCTGGCGCCCGTGCAACACGGGGAAGACGACCTCGGCCTCCTTGAGGGGAGCGAGGCCGACCAGCTCCGTGCCCAGCTCCCGTGCGGCGAGGCGCTCGAGTTCCTCGAGCGTGGGCGGCTCCTTGCCGACTGGTACGAGGCGGCGCCCCTCCTCCTCGGCCGACAGTGGACCGTCCACCGTATCCACGACCGTGACGTCGTACTTCCTGCTACGCAGCGCGGCCGCGACCTGGCCGGCACCGGCCAACGCGACGTCGCGCTCGGGAGTCGAGCCGCCCGTCAGCACCGCGACGCGCGTCATACCGGGTGGTAGATGACGCGGTAGTGAGGGGTCTCCCAGATCTCCACGGCTTCCACACGGACACTCGGGGCCGCCTGCGTGAGGCGCTCGGTCGAGCGGGTGCAGATGACCTGCGCGAGCCGTTCGGCGCTGGGCGCGCGCTCGCGAAACGGCTCCAACTCGTTGAGGTAGGCGTGATCGAAGTCGGCAACAGCCCCCTCCAGGGCGTCCTCGATCACGCGGAAGTCTAGAGCCATCCCGGTCTCGTCCAGCGAATCGGCATCGGCCCGCACGGTGAGCCGCGCGCGCCAGTTGTGACCGTGGAACCGCTCACACTTCTCCACGCCCGGCAGCGTGTGCGCGGCGGAGAACGTCGCCTCGGCAGAGAGCAGGAAGTGGGGCACAGCTACCGAATCCCGGCGACGTGGTGCAGCACGTCGTAGCGGGTGACGATGCCCGCAACCTCGCCCTGCTGCCGCACCAGCACGGCCGGCGTCTCACGCGAGAGGAGTTCGGAGAACTGCTCCAGCTGCGCCTCTCCCTCGATCACCGGATAGGGTTTCTCCATCACCTCGCGCACGGGCTGCTCCAGCACCGACGGGTGGGCGATGGCCCGTGCCATGATGCTCCCCTCGTCGAGCGAGCCGAGACTCTCGCCGTCCTCGACGACCGGAAGCTGCGAGATGTCGTAGGTCTCCATGAGATTGATCGCCTGGCGCACGGTCTGGGCCGGGGCGACGGTGATGAGTGCCGGGCCGGCGGCGGGCTTGGCAGCCAGGAGCTTGCCTGCGGTAACGCGCTCGACCTCGACGAGCTGGTTCTCCTGCAGCCACTCGTCGTTGAAGACCTTGGAGAGGTAGCGCTCGCCCGTGTCACACAGGATGGCAACCACGCAGGCGTCGGGATTGTCGACCTCCCGCGCCACCCGCAGCGCCACGCTCACTATCAACCCGGTGGAGCCGCCGACGAAGAGTCCCTCCTCGCGCGTGAGGCGGCGCGCCATCTGGAAGGAATCCCGGTCGCTCACGGAGTGGAAGTCGTCGAGCACGTCGAAGTGCATCGTTTCGGGGATCTTGTCGCCACCGATGCCCTCGACCTTGTACGGGTGTCCGTCCGCGACCTGCTGTGAGTGGGCGAACTCGGCGTACACCGAGCCCTCGGGCTCTCCCACCACGATCTTGATGTCGGCGTTCTGCTCCTTGAGGTACCGGCCGGCGCCGCTGAGGGTGCCGCCGGTGCCGGAGCCGCCGACCAAATGCGTGACCTTCCCCTCGGTCTGCTCCCAGATCTCCGGGCCTGTGGTGCGGTAGTGCGCCTCGGGGTTGACTTGATTGTAGAACTGGTTGGCGAGGACCGCGTTGGGCGTTTGCTTCGCGATCGCCTTGGCCCTCATGACGTAGTTATCGGGATGGTCGGGCGGCACGGCCGTGGGCGTGATGACCACCTCTGCCCCGAACGCCTTGAGGAGCCGCACCTTCTCGGATGACATCTTGTCAGGCATGGTGAAGATGCATCGGTAGCCCTTGAGGGCGGCCGCCAGCGCCAGGCCCACACCGGTGTTTCCCGACGTGCCCTCGACGACTACGCCCCCCGGCTTGAGCTCACCGCGGCGCTCGGCGTCCTCGATGATCGCGATGCCGATGCGGTCCTTCACCGAGCCGCCGGGGTTGAAGAACTCTGCCTTGCCGTACACGGGTGTGCGGATCCCGGCAGTCACCCGGTTGAGCCGGATGAGCGGCGTCCACCCGATGGTCTCGAGCACGTCGCCATACGCCCGCTTGTGACGTTCGCTCACTGGTTACCTCCCCCCGATCCGTCGGGACGCCTGAAATGCACCGGCTGCAAGAACGAGGTCGCGATGGGTTGGCCGTCGCGCCGCGCCGGAGCGAAGCGCATCGCCGCCACACCTTCGAGCGCCGCCGCATCGAATTCCGGATAGCCACTTCCCTCGGCAATCTGTGTCGAGTCGGGCACGACGGTGCCGGTCTCGTCGACGAAGAGTCGCAGGATCACCGTGCCTTCGATTTCCTGACGGTAGAGATCCGTCGGGTAGCCGATTGGCGATTCGGCGTTAGTGACGACGGGCGACTCGAAGCCGCGCGAGGCGGCCACGGGATCCTCCCGCCGGGGTGCCGAGTCCTCCGCGCCGCACGCGGTGAGCAAGGCAATTCCAATCCACAGGTAACGCATCAGTGTTCCTCGGCGCGTCGCTTCAGCTCGGAGAGCCGGTTGAGCGCCTCCAGGGGGGTCATGGCCTCGGGGTCGAGTGTCAGCAGCTCCTTGAGCACCGGGTGCGGGCCCTGTGCGAATAAGGTCAGCTGGTCCACGTCGGGAAGGGGTGGCGGCGTGGCTCCGGCGACGTGGTGTCCGGATTCCAGCAGGGTGAGAATCTGCCACGCCCGTTGGACCACCTCTGTCGGGAGTCCCGCCAGCCGGCCCACGTGGATGCCGTAGGAGCGATCCGAGCCGCCGGGCTCGAGCCGGTGGAGAAACACGACGTCGTCGCCCGACTCTCGGACGGCGACGTTGAAGTTCCGGGTGTGCTGCAACTCTTCGGTGAGCTGGGTGAGCTCGTGGTAGTGCGTGGCGAAGATCGTCTTGCACCCCACACGGTCGTGCAGATGCTCGGTCACCGCCCACGCGATCGCGACGCCGTCATAGGTCGCTGTGCCGCGGCCAATCTCGTCCAACAGGACCAGGCTCCGCTCCGTGGCGCCGTGCAGGATGGCACTGGTCTCGCTCATCTCCACCATGAACGTGGATTGACCCCGTCCCAGGCTGTCGCTCGCGCCCACGCGGGTGAA
>JBDGYO010000386.1:0-2846 GCA_039584015.1 Gemmatimonadota bacterium
GAACTGCTCCCGCTCGATGAGATCCGGGATGTGGAGCCCGTCGACCATCTGCGAATACCAGCGGTCGAACCCCTGGACGTTCCGGTGTTTCGGGTTGCCGTAGGACACCATGCTGCCGACCTGGGCGAGCGCCGGCGCTTCCTTGTGGCGCATGTAGTCCGCGTTCGCCGTGTCGTACAGCTCCTTCCATTCCGGCAACTCCTGTCTGAGCCGCCGGTCCACGTAGTCGTACGTGTGGGGAGCCTCTTGCCTCAGATACTCACGGTCGAGGATGTAGTACATGAAGAAGTTGGCCCAGCCTTCAGACAGCTCCGGCTTGCCGTGCTCCTGGGAGAGCGTGTCGAGCTCCGACTTGTAAGGCTCCTCGAACATCCTGAAGTCGAGACTTCGCCCCACCTCGTCGCCGCGCAGGCCCGCTTCGGCCAGGGTCCAGCCGAACAGCTTCTTCGCCAGGTGATGGCCGAACTCATGTCCGACCGTCTTGATGGTCTGCTTCATCTCGTGCAGATACCGGCGGCGGATCACCTCATGGTTGATGCGGTAGAAGCCGAGCGTGCCCGTCCCCTGGGGAGTGCCGCGCTTGCCGAGCGTGCCGCGGCGGACGACCTGGTCGAGCTTCACGGCGAAGTCGTTGATCATCCTCCAGGCCGCGCGCACATCCTCGCCGCGGGCGACCTTCTTGAGCAGCTTGCGCCGGGCCTTGACGTCCGTAGGCATCGGTTGTGGCGGGTTCGAGCCGATGGCGAAGTTACGGGTCGAGTGCGAGAGATCCTGACTCGGCCGCACGCGCGAGTGCGCGGTGTCCGAGGCGTTACCCTCCGGGGCGAGCTGTACGCCGAACTTCTCGATCCACCTGGGCACCTGGTCGATGTCCAGGGCGAACACGTTCTTCCCGGGGATGACGAGGGCACCGTTCGCCTTGAGCTCCTCGGCCCATTTGCTGATGGTCCCCCCGCTGCGGTTGACCGAGACGATCACCGTGTCGTCAGGTCGGAGCCGGAGCCTCCAGGGCCTATCGCGCAGCTCGAGTGTCTTGTCCATCCGCAGGAAATCCACAGCGTTCTCTGCCGTGATTTGCTGGTCCAGGACCCGCTTTGCGTAGAGATCCGCAACTCTATCCACAGACGAACGGCGGATTCGCAGGCCGGAAATCTCGGCCCCCTCGTCGCTCCTGAAGTTGACGTAGGAGCGGGCCGGCAGCTTGCCTGTTGGGCTGCGCCCGATGCCGTCCTCGAGGATGGCCTGCATCCGGTCGGTGAATACTCCGTTCAGCAGGCCGTAGACGCCGCCCTTGTCCGAACGGACGATGGTGAGAGCCAGGTGCGGCGTCAGCTCGACGTCCTTGAGGAGCTTGCCCGTATCGAACCGGCTACGCCGGAGCGCGGCATCCTGACGGAACCACCGGAGTTGCTCCGGCGTCATGCCGAGTTCGCGCGCCTCCTTCGCCAGATCCGCGTAGTTCTCCTTCTCGACCTTCCCCTCATCCACCGCGCCGCCCAGCATAAGCCCCCGGCGCACCTCCAGCCACTTCTTGAACATCGCGTCCCCGATGGCCTTGGGGATCAGCTGCAAGTCCGCGAGGAAGTCCTTCGGGGTGGCTTTCAGCAGGTTCTTCACCGGCGTCATCTGGCCGGGGATGCCGCTTTTCCAGCTCTTCGGGTCGATGAAGTCCCGCTTGACGAAGAAGCTCTTCTCCTGGGCCGTGAATCCGCCCGGCCCGGCCTTCGACCAGGCAAGCCGGAGCGCGGCCTGGGAGATCGGGTCGAAGAAATCGAACGCCTCGAGGTTCTCTGTCCCGGTGGCCCGGGAGAGTCCACGCGACATCGCACCGAGGCCCTGGAGCTTGGCCGTGATGGACGAGATGAACTTCTTGTCTGCCGCGGTGCCGAGGGACGTGAGGAAAAGCCGCGGGGTGGAGATCTGGCCCACCCGGTCGACGCGCCCGAGCTTCTGGATCATCTCCATCGGGGACATCTCGGTATCCAGGGCAATGAGCGTCACCTGGCCCTTGAGCTCCGTGTTCTCCAGGCCCTTCTTGCTGATGTTGTGCAGGTCGATGCCTGCGGCCCCGGCAGGGGAGATCACCATCACCCGGCGCTTGTTCTCCTGGAACTCCTTCCGGTCGCTCTCGCGCTCTGCAATCGTCCTCTCACCGATAATCAGGCCGACGTTCTCCGCTCCGAACTCTCTGATGATGTCCTCGATGGGGTTGCTGAGCTCGCCTACCTCTTCCCGGGCCCGGCGCAGCAGCTCCTCCTTCGCGGCTTTCATTCTCAGCACATGCGGGTCGTTGGGGTGCGTTTCCTCGGTGATGATGACCTTCCGCAGGCCGCGCTTGACCGTCCTCGAGGTGGGGATCTGCCGGATGGCGCCGCCCAGGTGCCCGCCCGTCTCGCCCGTGGGAGAGACGTTGATAACGGAGAAAACGACGTTCCCGCCCCTGGCGATGATGTCCTTCGCGGACTTCATGATCAGGTCTTTCTTCATGTGGTACATCCGGCGCTTGATCTCGAACTGAAGTCCGGAGCGCACGCCCCATTTGCTGGCCTCCGGGGCACCGGACTTGCGCGCGGTCTGGAACAGGAGCTCCGTGGCGCGCAGCAGCTCGGCCACCTGGTCGAGCTTGGTGACTTGCTCCGGGAGCATCTTCTTCTCGATCACGTCCAGCTCGAGATCCCCGCGCCACACGTCGAGGGCCCGGAACTTTCCAGATGCCTTGAGCTCACGGGCGATCTGCTCGTACTCGGCCGGCAGGAACGATGGCATCGGGTCGTCCGCCTTGACGTGTTGCGTGACCTGTTCCTCCGGGGGCGGCAGGAGCTCAGCCCGGGCCTCCAGCTCGGTCA
>JBDGYO010000387.1:0-2844 GCA_039584015.1 Gemmatimonadota bacterium
CGCGTCCATCACCACGGCCTGACGTTGCAGCGCGAACTGCGCCGTAGTCGTGAGTCCGGCGCTGACCGTGATCTCCAGCGTCGTGGGAGCGTATCCGATGAGACGCGCCGTCACCCGCTGGGCTCCAGCGGGGACGCCGGTCAGCAGGAACGTCCCGTCGGCTGCCGCGGTCGTCCCGAGCCGCGTTCCTTCGACCTCGACGCGGGCATCGGCAATCGGCTCCGTGGTCGTGGCGTCCGTGACCTGTCCGGAGATGCTGCCGGTCTGCGCGGCCAGCTGGCCTGCCCCCAAGAGGGCGGCGAGGCATGCTAGAGTGGAGTTGCGGGCGATAGACATGCGTCTGCCCTCCACGATGGGGAGTAAGGTTTGGTAGGGTTACGGTATACTTCGCCTGGGTCCCGGCCTTGTCAAGATGGGGGTTTCCACCAGCTGAGGCCTGTGTCGTGGAGAGGGGCTCGAGCGGAGGCACAAACCCAACCACCGATGTCGGTTATGTGAGGTGCGAGGGGCTACTCGGTGGTTGCGGGCCTTCCCATCAGCCGCTTCCACCATAGAGGGACGAGCGCGAGGGCACCGGCCACGGCGAGCCACGACCACACCGGGTTGGTGCCGGGCGCCGCCAAGAGCAGTCGTCCCACCCCGATCAGCATGAGGTACAGCGAGACCGCCGTGAGCCCGGTGCTGATCAGCGCGCCCGCGAGCTTTCGTCGGGGCTCGATGGCAGAGACTCCCTCGGCTCGTGCCGCCGTCGCCCAGAAGCCGGCGGGCTGCACCCGGCGGTAGAAGCTCCGCAGCACCGCGGCATCGGTGCGGGGCGTCACCCAGGTCACCGCCACGGCCCCCAACGTCGAGACCAGCGCCATGACGCTCAGCCGGACCCACTCCGCATCGGTTGCAATCAGCAACACCGGCGCCACCACGAGCGACAGAGCAATTGCGGCCGCCTCGGAGAAGAGGTTGATCCGCTCCCACAGCCAGCGCAGTAGCAACACCGATCCCATGCCCGCACCGAACAGCAGCGAGATGAACCACGCCGTCTGGATCGAGCCCAGGTTCGCCATGATTACGAGGGCGATCCCAATGATCATCAGATTGGAGAGCCGCGCCACGACGACGAGCTCCTTGCCGCTCGGCGCGCGCTTGAGCCACTGCTCCGAGATCAGCCGCTTGTAAATGTCGTTGCTCCAGTAGCTTGCGCCCCAATTGAGGTGGGTGTCGACGGTAGAGGCGAGGGCGGCGAGCAGCCCGGTGAGCATGAGGCCACGGAACCCCACCGGCAGCAGCTCGTCGATGCCCGTGACGAAGAGGATCTCCCGCGAAGCGGTGAACTGTTCGGTGGTGGCGGCTTCGGGGGCGAAGGGGTACAGCACCAGGAGCCCCACCCCGATGACGAGCCAGAGCAGGCTGCGGGCGCAGATCTGGAGCCACGAGAACACCACGCCCGCCACGCGGGCGTCGCGGTCGGTGTGGCACGCCATGCTGCGCTGGGCCAGATAGCCGGTGCCGTCACTGTTCATCTGGAAGAGCCACTGCAGGCTGATGATGACGATGAACGGCCAGAAGGCATCCCCCAACGTAGGGGTGAAGGAGAGCATCTGGCTGCCCCGCACGAGGCCGTACGTCTCCGTCACGCCGGTTCCCAGTGCGTCCAATCCGCCCACGGCCCGCACCACGACGAAGGCGTACACCAGCGTGCCCGTCATGGCGAGCGCGAACTGGCCCACGTCGGTCGCGACCACGCTCCTCAAGCCACCCGTCATGGAGTAGAGCGCGGTGAAGACCAGGATGGAGAGGATGCTGATCAGGTTGTTGGCCGTCGCGATCGTGGGATCGATCTGGGTGACCCCCGACGCCAGCGACACGCCGGACCAGCGCACGGCCTCGAGCACCGGCCCGTACAGCCCCGGCGGGAGCCACGTGTGCCATGGCAGGAAGACCTCCGCGATGCGCACCGCCGCCACCAGCACCATGGCCAGCACCACGCAGTTGATGACCGTGCCGTAGTAGACGGCCTTGAGCACCCGCAGGGCGAGTACCCCGCGGCCGCTGTAGCGGATCTCGGTCAGCTCGGCATCGGTGAGCACGCGCGCGCGGCGCCACAGCGGCGAGAACAGGTACGCCATGAGGAGGAAGGCGATGCCGTAGATGAAGAGTCGCCACGCGCCGAAGATCCCCGCGGTGGCGATGAGCCCCGTGACAAGGAGCGGTGTGTCGGCGGCGAACTGCGTGGCGGCCATGCTCGTTCCCGCCTGCCACCCCTTGAGGGTGCGGCCGGCCAGGAAGTACTGCTCCAGCCCGCGCGACGCCTTGCGCCGGGCCCGAAACCCGACCGTGATGGCGTACGCGATGAAGGCGAGCAGGATGCCGAGGTCGAGCATGCGCGTCGCGGTCTCCGTCAGAGCGCTCATGCATAGCCCGGTGGCAACGCAAAGGCAAATCGCGAGAGGGCGGTGCTCTGCAACCGCCCCGTGAAGGTCTGCGTTTACCAACCGGGTGTTGGCCGATCAACAACGAGGAGGGGTTGTGCAGAGAGTGCTTTCATTAGTCGTGACGTGCGGCCTGGCGATCGCCGGGGTCGCGCAGGCACAGACGGCGGCGGACTCGGCGGGGATCCGCGGGGCCGCGCTGGACTACATCGAGGGGTGGTACGAGGGCAACGCCGAGCGGATGGAACGTGCCGTGCATCCTGAGCTGGCGAAGCGGATCGTGATGGTGAATCCCGAGGCTAGTGAGAGCATGCTGCGGAACATGACGGCCGAGGAGCTGGTCGGCGCGACGGCCGCGGCGTACGGGAAGCAGACCCCGGCGGAGCAGCAGCGCACCGACGTGCGCATCCTCGACATC
>JBDGYO010000388.1:0-5530 GCA_039584015.1 Gemmatimonadota bacterium
CCGGGCACCCCCTCGAGCAGGACGTGCCCCCGGGCGAGGAGTGCCACGAGGCAGTCGCGGGTCGCGTCGTCCTGTCCCAGCACGACGCGGCGCAGCGCGGCTAGGATCTCCTGTAACTGTGCGCTGGTCGTAGTGCTTGCCACACGTCCTCCACTGCGGTTGCGGCGGCGAGCACGCGCTCATCGCCGTCTCGTTCACGAAGTACTCGGCCGAGCCGGTTCACGGCACGGCGCGCCTCGGCACTCTGGGCGGCGAGCCCGAGCGAGTCGAGCCACTGCAAGTCGTCGCCACGTCGGCGCGGCACGTGACCCGTGCGACCGAGGCGACGACGCAAGCCGCCGGCGATGAGCCGCACGGCCATGTCCTGTCCATCGGACCGTTCCAGGCCCATCGCCAACGCATCCAGGTGCTCCAGCGGGGAGCGGCGCCGGCGCTCGATCACTCGGAGCGCCGGCCCAAACCGCACGGCCGCGACGGCGAGCGCGATCAAGCCGGCGAGTGCAAGCTGCAGCATCGCCCATCCTCCGGGCGAGGACCTCGTCCACGCCCACGCCGCCCCAAGGATCGATCCCCCTTCACCGAATCCCTGATGGTACTCGTCCACCATGACACGGCTGGGGCGTTCGTCGAGCAGCCAGCCCAGGATCACCGGTCCGGCGTCGGTCTCTTTCAAGAAGGAATTCGAGAGCCAGCGGGAGTCAGCCATCAGGATCACTCGCCCGCCGCCCTCGAAGCGGTGTGTCCAGGCTACCGGCGCTCCGTCCCGGGTCCGCAGCAGCAAGTTGCTCCATTCGATGGGCGGTGCCTGGCACTCTTCCTGCCATTCACTCTCCTCATCGTCGTCGGGCCGCAACACGAAGCGGACGGGCGGCAACGAATCCATACCCAGCGGCGGTACGACCGCGACTTCGTCCTCTCGCTCCACCCGCACCCCGAAGCAGTGCTCGACACCGTTCTCGCCGGCGAGGAAGAGCGCGCCGCCACGCTCCAGATACCGCATCAATTCGCGACGCTCCGCGCCGGACGGCATTCGCACCTCGCGCGCGATCCGCGCCACCTGCACCGTCTGCGGAGAGACACCCAGCATGGCGAGCCACGCCGAGGACTCCACCGCGACCGTGTCGGTCGCCAGCCCGTAGAACGGACGGCGGCGGCGCTCCACCGTCACACCCAGCACCTCCAACGCCTGTGCGAACCCCTTCGCACCCTCGGGTCCGGTGAGGAACGTCGAGCGGCGCGGGTCGGACAACGCCTCGCTCGGCGCGGTCCGCAATCCGGCGATCGCGGCCACCACCAGCGCGACCGTGAAAGCCGCGAGGAGCAGGACCGTCGTGCTAGCCCGTCGCACCGCGCGTCGCGAGCTCACTCGCCCGCTCATCGAAGGTCCGCACGTGGTCGAGCGAGCACGGCGCGCCACCGAACAGGTGGCGGTAGAGCGTTGCCACCAAGCCGGTCAGCGTGGTTCGTCCTGCCTCGTCGAGCCGTGCTTCCCCCACGTACTCCGCCGGCGTCTTGGAGGGATGGAACACCAACGCCTTGCGCGCCTCCAACTCGAGCAACAGTGCGGTGAACCGGTGCGCCAGCGCCTCGGCGTAGTGACCCTCGCGGACCAGCCGCCGGGCCTCTTCCAGGTGCCACGCGGCGTCCCGCCGTCCCCCCGCGGCCCGCGCCACGCCCGGCTCGCTCAGTGCTCGCGGTTTGAGCGAGCGCCACACCAGGTATCCGAAGTGCGCCAGGATGGCGAGGAGCACGGCGGTGAACACACCGAAGAAGATCAGGTACGCGACTGGGTGACTCTCCTGAAAACCCGGTAGCCACTCGAGCAGCGCGGCGTGCAGCTCTCGCAGGAATCCGAACGGGTCCCGCTGCTCCTCCCACTCGTACTCGGGCGAGTCGTAGATGCGCCGC
Organism: Gemmatimonadota bacterium; assembly: GCA_039584015.1. Taxonomy (GTDB): domain Bacteria; phylum Gemmatimonadota; class Gemmatimonadetes; order Gemmatimonadales; family GWC2-71-9; genus WVYX01. The sequence continues at coordinate 1,909 of JBDGYO010000388.1, forward strand.
AGTACGGCGCGCAGGGAATCGGCTGCCGGTGACTGGAGTGGTGCGCTCACGCCTCAGCCGGCTCTGCGGTGAGCCCGAGCTGCTGGCTCAGGTGCTCGAGGTCGAACGCCTCCTTGCGCACCCGGAGATCGTAGTAGAACAGCGTGAAGGCGCAGGCCACGAGAGGATAGACGAGCAGCTGCAGCAGCTGTCCCCCCACCGTGAAGACGTACTCGAGGAACGGAAAGTAGAGGGCGAGCGCCCCAGCGATCATGAACGGCAGCCAGATGATCGCAAACACCACGAATCCCAGCACCAGCGCGCGGCGCTTGTGCCCCTTCGTGAGGAACCAGGAGCGGCGCAGCGCATCGGTGGCCATGGGCGGGTCCTCCAGCACCACGATCTGCGCCACGACCGCATACCCGCACGCGATGACGAAGCCGGGAAAGAGGAACAGCAGCAACCCGATGGTGACGAGGAGGTACTTCGCCAAGCCGGCAACGAATAGCGGCAGCATCTTGGTTAGGGCATAGCTCAGGGCGTCTCCCACGGTGGCGTCCCGCCCGAGGTACGCCTCCGAAATGACCCAGACGGTCGCCGCCGCCGCCACGAGACCTCCGAGCCCAGAGAGCACGAACGTGGCAAGCCACAGCACCGGATACTCGATGGCACCTCCCCCAAGCGTGATGTACGTATTCAGGATCGCCGGCACGCCCTCGCACACGATGGCGATCGCCACCAGCGTGCCGAAGTACCCCCGGTAGATCACGAAGGCGCCGTCCAGGATCTCACCGATCGACATACGCCGCAGCTGGTATGTGGCCATTGACCCTCCCGAGCGATAAGATGCTGTGCAAATGCCCGACACGCGACCCCGAGAGCTCCAGTTCTCGCGGCGGATCACCGTGGAAACACCCGAGCACGTCGTGCTGCAGCTCGAGCTCGCCGGGCTCGGGCTCTCACTCGTGAGCGTCGTGTCCACCATCATCACGAGCCTGGCAGAGTCGGTGGCCGGGTGGGCGGGCGCCGTGCTCATTCTGGTGCTCTTCCTCGTCTCCTGGGGTTACTTCGCGCTATTCGAGGCGCTGGCGGGCGGACGCACGCCCGGCAAGCGCCGCATCGGCATTCGCGTGGTAATGGATACCGGGCACCCCATCACCTTTCCCGCCGCGATGATCCGCAACCTGGTGCGCCTCGTCGACATCCAGCCGGTTCCGTCCTACTTGGTTGGGTTGCTGTTCGTCTTCTTCCATCCGCAGCACAAGCGCCTGGGCGACCTGGTAGCCGGAACCATCGTGGTGCGGGACCGGGCGGAGGACGTGGCACTCTCGGAACCGGCGCCGTCGGCGAGGCGCACCGAGACCCTGGATGCCGGCCCCCCCGTGCTCTCGGACGAGGAGTTCCGTCTCCTCGAGCAGTTCGTCACACGCCTGGAGGAACTCGGACCCGAGGTGCGACGCCGCTTCGCCGCGGAGGTGGCCACGCGGCTCGGCGAGCGCTTCCCCGATCGCGATCCGCGACCCGAAGCGTTCTTGATCGGCCTCTATGGCGACGAGCTCGTCAAGCGGCGCGCCAAGACCGCAGCGCGACACGGCGCGGGGGGCGTGGCGGCGTCCGGCACCGCACAGCGCTTCGTCGCGACGAGGCAGCCCGCGTGGGAGGGCTTCCGGCGGCGTGCCATGCGCGCAGAGCGAGAGGGCCTCAAGAACCTCGCCGGGGAGGAGGTCGCCGAGTTCGCGGCTCGCTATCGCGAGGTCGCTGCGGACCTGGCCCGTGCGCGCACCTACGGGGTGGACCGCCTCGTGCTCGAGTACCTGGAGCGGATCGTCGGCGCCGGCCACAACGCTCTCTACGGGCTGCGCGGCGTGCGGCGCTTGCCGCTGGGGCGCCTGTTGTTGAGGGACCTGCCCGCGGCCGCGTGGCGATCCCGCGCCTACGTGCTGGTGGCATGCCTGCTGTTTCTGCTCCCCGGGCTCGTCGGCTACGCGTTGGTGCGGGAGCGCCCCGAAATCGCGCGCGAGGTCCTGCCCGACGTCATGCTCGCCCGGGCGGAGAGTGGGGCCTACGAGCAGGCAGCCGGGCGCGGCTACGCCGAGACTCCCTCACCGTATCTCCCGTTCGTGGCGTCGTCGATCATCGCCAACAACGTGCAGGTCGCATTCCTCGCGTTCGCCTCCGGCATCACGGCTGGTGTCGGGACGGTATTCGTGCTGCTGTTCAACGGGCTGTTCTTCGGAGCGGTTCTAGGGCTGTTCGCCAACTACGACCTGGCCCATTGGATCTTGACCTTCGTGGCCGGGCACGGGGTGCTGGAGCTCACGGCCATATTCGTGGCGGGCGGGGCAGGCCTGTTGGTCGGCCGCGCACTCATTGCCCCGGGCGACCTCGCACGCCGGGAAGCGTTGGTGTTCTATGGGAGAGATGCGATCCGGCTGGTCGGTGCGTCCGCCACCCTGCTCGTCCTCGCCGGCCTCATCGAGGGGTTTCTGTCTGCAAGCGACGCGCCCGCCGCATTCAAACTCGGGGTGAGCGCGGCGAGCGCTGGATTGGTCGTCTTGTACTTCGCGGCGGGGAGGAAGGCGACCGCCGGGTAGGACGGGATCAGCCTCCCGTCACCGGGATCGCAACCGCTGTCCGCTCCCACCGTAACGCGAGAATCGTGGCACCCGCGGCAGCCTCCGAGGCCTCGAACGTGAGCTGCTCGGTATAGCGCCCCACCTGCTCGCTGGGGACGACGCCCCGACCCACCTCCTGCATCTGAACGTCTTCCGTGTAGGTCGACTCGTGGCCCCACTGCGAGACTGCACGGTTGACGATCACTTCCCACCGGCTCTCGCCGGGAATCGTGTAGATCGAGTAAGTCCCAGGCTGAACCGCGATACCGGCAATGCGGATCGCGCTCGTCGCGTGAATCATGGTCGGCTCGTTCGCCCCGGTACGCCAGATCACCCTGTAGGGCACCAGCGCACCGAACACCGGGCGACCACGCGCTGACGGGCGGCCGTAGCAGAGCTTCACCGGGTAGCCGGCCACGGTGAACGTGAGCGAATCGAGCGGGCTCGCCCGGCTCTCTAGCGGCTGGCTCTCGGTGTTCATGGTGATGCACGCCGTGTCCTGCAGCGCCGGCATGGGCGCCGGGACCGTGGCGACTCCCGTAATCGCCGTCAGGGACAGCAATACGCCCGCCGCCGTCACGAGCCCTCCGCTTCTGCCTTGCGCCACTCCAGGTGCGGCTGGTTCTCGAACTGGAGGCGTTCCTCGGGCGGAGCGTAGTAGTAGAAGGTCAACTCGAACTCCTCTCCTTCCGCTTCGTAGTCGAACCGGTACCACACCCTGCCCTCCTCCTCGCGGCTCCGCACCTGGATGATCGCGTATGCCATCCATCCCTCCTCCGTGTGGAACCGGAGGGTGTCGGTCGCGAACTCCATCGGGTGCTCTGCGTGGGACGCATACTCGGTCTCCCACGTGCCGAGCAACGCGGCGGGCACCGTCTTGTTCTTGGGCATGAACTGCATCCCCACGATGATCCCCGCCACCAGGAGGACGACACCGAGAATTGCGCTGAGAACTTTCACCCTGTTACCCCCTTGTGCGGTCTCGCCGGGCCTCGGGCCACTGCTGCGTCCAGGAGGCGAACCCGGCT
>JBDGYO010000058.1:0-11144 GCA_039584015.1 Gemmatimonadota bacterium
AAGCCGAGCAGCATCTGCCGCCGCGAGCCGCCGTGGAAGAAGAGCACCGCCGGGTGCGGCCCGCCGCGACCGGCGCCGGATGGCAGGAATAGCTGTCCGTGAATCGGCATGCCATCGGCGGCCGGGAAGATCACCTGCTGCGGCTCCACCAGGTGCCGACTCGGGAAGTCGTCGGGCAGGGTGGCGGGAGCCAGCGGCTCGCGCCGTCCGTCTCGCAAGATCTCGGCATGTGCCGGGGTACGGGCATCGGAGGCGAGGAACGCGAGACCACCGCCGTCGAGGGGCGCGGGTCCCCACTCGACGCCGCTCCCAGACGTGAGCGCCCGCGGCCGCCCGCCAGAGACCGGCACCATCCACAGGTGTCGCCGGTCGATGTCGTCCTGGTTGGAGGAAAACACCACATGACGGCGATCCACGCTCAAAGCAACGTGCTGGACCTCGAAGTCGCCCGGCGTGAGCAAGGTCGCCTCACCGCCCCCCCCCGGGACCGAATAGAGGTGCGTCCAGCCGTCGCGCTCCCAGGGAAACACCAGGTGGTCTCCGGCGCCCCACATGAGGTCGGGACCACTGAGACCGCGCAGCGCGCTCCCTGGTCCCTCGGCGGCCCGCCACACCTCGCGGCCCTCGCCGGTCGCTACGGTCACCACCCGAATCGACCACGGCTCCGCTTCCCGCCGTGGCATGAACGGGAGCGCCGCACGCTGGTTGGGGACGCGCAGATGGGCGATGCGGTCGCCCTCCGGTGACCACACGGGGCTGCCGACGCGATCCACCGAGGGATCGAGGTAGCGCAGCCGGTGGTCGGCCACGTGGAACACACCCAGGAACCCGTGGTCTCCGCGGCTGCTCACGAAGGCGAGCACCGAGCCGTCGGGTGACCAGCGCAACGCGCCCGCGTTGCCGCGGATCTCGAACAGCTGCTCGGCCTTTGCCGAATCCTCCAGCGCGACGGACCAGACCTGTCCGCGCTGCAGGAACGCCACGACGTCACCGCGAGGGGAAACAGCGGGCGAGCTACCGACGGCGAGCTTGCGCGGCTCACCGCCCGCCACAGGAACAACCCAGATGGCGCGCTCCGCACCGCCGGGCTCACTCAGCGGGTTGGGGATCTCCCCCTGCCGGTTGGGCGCGCCGCCCCGCACGTAGACCACCGAGCCACCGTCGGGCGTGAACGCCAAACCAGATACCGCCTGTCCGTCATCTGCGCCGTACGTCGTGACCTGCCTGCTCTGGTAGTCTGGCACCTCTGTCACCCAGATGTTCCGCACCCCCTCGGCATTCAGGACCCAGGCGACTCTGTTCCCCCCGGGGTCGGCCACCGGCTGCGCCGGGAAGGGCGCGCTGAGGACCTGCTGCAGCGTGAAGCGCTGCTGCGCCGCCGCGGGCGCCGCCAGCGTGAGCCCGACGCCGACGACCGTCGGCAGCCACCACCGGTTGGGACTCAGCATGCCTGCTCCTCTCTGCCTACCACTTGTCCTGGATCGCCCGACCGACGTGGTCGGCGATCGCCATGATCGTGAGCATCGGGTTGACGCCGCTGGAAGTGGGAAACGCGCTCCCGTCGGCGATAAAGAGACCCTCGAGCTCGTGTGCTTCACCGCTCTCCCCCGCTACCGAGTCCGCAGGCGAGCGTCCCATCCTAGCACTCGCGAGCTGATGGAAAGTGATGTACGACATGCGACAGTAGCGGTAGCCCCGCGCGTCGGCCGCAGCCATGAGACGATCGAGCCACCCCCGTTCACTCGTCTTCACACGGGCCGGCGGCGTTTGCAGCGTGAATATCTCGCGGGCGCCGGCGGCAGCGAGCACCTGGGCGGCACCACGAACCGCTCCGCGCGCGTGCGCGGCATCGAAGCGCGACAGCTCGTAGTGCACCCGCGGCCGTCCGTCCCGCCCCACCGCCACACGCCCGGGGTCGCGGTCGCGCAGCAGCACACCGCAGAGCCCGGAGTACCCCAGGCCGGCCACGTCCTCCCTGAACTGACGTGCGCTTTCCCAGCCGAAGGCGCTCGCCGCCAGCACGAAGTGCGCTGGGGCCGTCTCGAACTTCGCGCCATACCCGTCGCGCTGGTTCGCGAACTGGTCCGAGTAGCGCGTCTGTAGCGAGCCCTCCCAGGGGTTGACCCGATCGGGAAACACACCCATGACCGCGGTGGCAGGGTGGAGCCTCAGGTGCCGTCCGATGTTGCGGTTCGACAGGCCCGAGCGCCGGAGGATCCCCGGCGTGTGGACACCACCCGCGGCCACCACGACCACACGTGCCCGCACTTCGAGCCGGTACCGAGCACCGTCGGGGGAAGTGACGCTCGCGGTCACGCCGCTTGCGCGCCCCCGCTCGTGCTCCACCCGCTCAACCTCACAGCCCACCACCAGGCGGGATCCGGCCGCTGCCGCGTCGCTGAGGTAGGTGCGCGTCGTAGAGTTCTTGGCACCGTGGCGGCACCCATAGCCGCAGAACCCGCACTCCAGCCCTTCCTTGCAGTCGGTGACGTTGCGCGGCATGAGGTCCACGTGCCACCCCAGTGCGCGAAGTCCCTGCTCGAGCAACTGGTCGCGTCTCCCGGGGGTGGTCCACTGCGTTCCCACGTTGATGCGCTCGCTCACTCGCTCGAACGATTCGGCGAAGCGCGGGCTCGTGAAGAGGGAGAGCCCCGAGACCTCGTCCCACTCCTCCCGTACAGCGTCCGGCAGCGGGAAGCTGGTGGTGTAGTTGATCACGGTGCCGCCCCCCAAACAGCTCCCCGCGAGCACCGGCATGGACCCGCTCTGGGTCATGAGCAATCCCCCGTCGAGGTAGAGCGATCCCAGCATCTCGCCCTCGACCTGGGTCATGTCCCGCGACCCCGGGTTGGGCCCCTTCTCCAGCACCACGACGTCGCGCCCCGCGGCGGCGAGCACGCCCGCCACCACGCCGCCACCCGCCCCCGAGCCGACGACCACGACGTCGCACTCGAGCGTAGTGTCCCGATCGATCGGCAGCGTGGGCAGAGGCTCGATCGCCTGCTCCGGCTCCGGCAGCGGGCCCGGATGCCCCACATGCCGCCATGCGGGATTGGAGCCGTCGCGCGTGGGCCAACCGTAGTAGGCCACGTGCGCCAATCGCTTGAGCGCCTGGAAGCCGGCCCGCCGCAGGGGCAGTCGGGAGTGGGCCCAGCTTCTGAGCACCGCTTCCCGCGCTGCCGGAGCGAGGTGAATGAGCGAGGCAGGCCGTCCGCTGAGCGCCAGGTTGCCGAGCGGCGATCCCAGAGTGCTGAGCAGGAGACCGACGCGCGACTGGTCACGCGGATCGGGCAGGGCGGCGATCAGCCGCTCGACACGCTCCGCCGTGCCCGCACGCGTCGCCCCCGTTGCGAAGAAGCCTTCCGGATCGTCGTCGCTGGGAATCTCGGGCAGCAGGGTGTCGCACACGGCGGCCAGCACGGCTCGCTGGCGATCGGTCAATTGGGAGTTCGACGACGGGGAAGTCATGGTGCGCCTAATGTGCGCCCGGCGCCGCACTCACAGCAACCTCGCTCGACTGCGCCGCCGAGGCTCATCGAGCCACGAGGTAGTACATTGGGGAATGCGTCTCGCCGCCTCCGACTTCTACACCTACTACCGCCCTTCCCGTTGCGAGCTGCGGGTCTACCTGCGGCACCGGGGCGAGTTCGAGTCGGAGCCCGGCGAGTACGACCTGGTATTGCGGCGCTTGGGAAAGCGCCACGAGGAGCAGCATTTGGCATCCCTCGGCCCGGTGGTCATGCTCGACAGCGGCACTCGGGAAGAGCGAGAGCGCCTCACGCGGCAGGCCGTCTCCGACCAGCGGGAGGTCGTCTATCAACCCGCATTCCGTTCGTCCGTAGAGATCGACGGCGAGCGCTGGGACGTAGTGGGCGATCCCGACCTGCTTCTCAAGTGGGGGGACGGATACATCATCCGCGACTGCAAGATCTCGCAACGGATCACGCACCGCGACCATCCCGAGATCCACTATCAGCTCGAGCTCTACGGTTGGTTGTATGAGCGCACGTTCGGCGAGCCGCCCGTCGCCTTGGAGGTGTACAACGGAGCCGGCGAGATCTCCCAGCTGGCCTTCAAGGGCGGAACCCGCGCACTCCAGGAACTGGAAGCCATCGCTCGACTGAAACGCGCCAAGCAAGCCCCTTACACCCCGGTAGGCTGGACCAAATGCCAGCCGTGCGCCTTCCGCTACCGCTGCTGGCCCGAGGCGGAGGAGCGCAAGGATCTCTCCCTGGTGTACGGCCTGGATCAGTGGATGGCCCTCGAGCTCCGCAAGGAAGGACTGGAGACCTACCCGGAGCTGGTGGAGCAATACACGGCGGAGCGCCTGGCCCGACTCACCAAGCCGTCCGCCGCCCACACCTGGAGGGTCGGCAAGCGGGCGCCGTCGATCCTCCGCATGGCGCGCGCGCTCAGCTCCGGCGAGGAGATCCTGATACAGCCGCCCGAGGTCCCGGAGCACCCCAACTATGTGATGTTCGACCTCGAGGGGATGCCGCCCCAGCTCCAGGAGCCCGCGAAGATCTACCTCTGGGGATTGCAGGTGTACGGCGAGCAGCCGGGCGAATTCCAGTACGCGCTGGCCGACTTCGGCTCCGAGGGGGACCGCACCGCGTGGCTCAGGTTCCTGAGCCAGGCGCAGGGAGTGTTCGAGCAGCACGGAGATCTCCCCTTCGTACACTGGTACTCGTACGAGAAGACCAACATCGAGATGTACGAGGAGCGATACGGGGACCCAGACGGTACCGCAGCTCGCGTGCTCGACAACCTGCTCGACCTGCTCCCCATCACGCTGGAGTCGATCGCGCTGCCCCTGCCAAGCTACAGCCTCAAGGTGATCGAGAAGTACATCGGGTACGAGCGCACGCTGCGGGACACCGGCGGTGATTGGGCCATGGCGCGCTACGTCGAGGCACTCGAGACCGAGGACGAGACGGAGCGGCAGGCGCTGATGAACATGATCATTGCCTACAACCGGGAAGACCTGGAGGCGATGTGGGGCGTGATGCAGTGGCTCAATGGCAAGACGGCGCCGGCGGTACCGCTCAAGCGGGTGGAGTGACATGACGCGCGCGTGGCGGCCGGCCCTGGTTCTCGCCATCGCCCTGTGGGCCTGCTCGGCTGCGATACCAGAGCAGGTCAAACAGGTCGAGCTGACCTTCCTGGATGTCGGTCAAGGTGACGCCATCCTGATTCGCTCGCCCGAGGGCCAGCTCGCCCTCGTGGATGCGGGGTCGACCTTCCCGGCGGAGGCCTTGCGGCGACACGGCGTCAGATCGCTCGACCTGGCAGTCGCCACCCACCCCCATGCAGATCACATCGGGGGAATGGCGGGCGTGCTGCGTGCCCTCTCCCCGCGCTCTTATCTGGACAATGGCGTGCCACACACGACGTCGACGTACAGTCTGGTCATGTCATATCTCCAGCGGTCGGACATCACCTACCTCCAGGCAACCGACCGGCGGCTCGAGCTGGGAACGGTCACCCTGCACATCCTGCCACCACCGACGCAGGCGGCGAACCTCAACGATCAGTCGGTGGGCATCGTCGTGGAGTACGGCGACTTCAAGGCCCTGCTCACGGGCGATGCGGAAACGACGGAGTTGGAACACTTCCTCCAGCTTGGCATGCCGGACGTGACTGTGCTCAAGGCATCCCACCACGGCGACCGGGATGGGGTGAGCACGGCGTGGCTCGACGCCACGCGTCCCGAACTCGTGGTCGTCTCCTGCGGCCGGGACAACCAGTACGGGCATCCCGACCCGGAGGCGCTGACGCTGTACCGGGACGCGGCCGACGCGGTGTACCGCACCGACCTGCACAGCGACGTCACGATCCGAGGCGCCCCCGACGGCAGCTATCAGGTCGAGACCGGCCGGCCGGTCGCCGGCATCGGGGAGCGCACGACGCGGCTGGGCCCGGACGAGGTCTCGGTGTGGGTCTCCCCCGACGACTCCGGTGAGCACGCCGTCGTGCGCAACCACGGGTCAGAATCGCTGGCCGTGGGGGACTGGACCCTGTGCGACTCGGTGCGGAACTGCTTTCGATTCCCCGAGGCCACCACGATCCCGGCCGGCGACAGCGTGATCGTGTTCACGGACTCCGGGCCAACCGAGGGTCGACACTTCTACATGGGAGCTCCCCGGCCGGTATGGAACAATGGCGGCGATTGGGCCATCCTATGGGATACCCGGGGACAGGTGGTGGCGCGCTATGAGTACTGACCAGTACTACGCGGTGGATCGGATCCGGCACCGGACCGCCCTGCTCGTGGACGACAAGGAGCGGCAGATCCTCGTCCCGACGTCCAGACTGCCGCGCGAGCTTGCCGAGGGACAGGTGCTCGTGGTCCCGGTGGATGAGGCCGGCACTGCGGACTGGGGGCGGGCTCGCATCGACGAGGCGGAGGGCCAGCGTCGCAAGGCAGAGGCCGCGGGGACGATCGAGGAGCTGAAGGAGCGAGATCCCGGGGGGGACGTCACCCTGTAGAACAGCCGGCTACGGCAGCGACACCGCCAGCTTCACACCATCCCAGATCAGTTGGGCCACTTCCGGCCCTTCATCACCCAGCAACTCCCGGTACCGCGGGTGCCGCCTGAGCGCGTCCGGAAACGGCGCCAACCGCAGGTATGGCGTAGACATCATGGACGGCGTCGCGAGCAGGGCGTCCACGTGGTCGAGAGCCGGGTCCGGCTCGCCCAGCATGGCATAGGTCCATACCAGGGAGCTCCTGAGCGCCATGCTCTGAAGGGCATCGCCGGACTCACCGATGGCTCGCTCCAGCAAAGCCACCTGCTCCATTGCCGCGTCCTTCTGCCCCAGCCCCGCTTCGGCACGGGCCAGCAGCGTGGTTAGAACGGGGTCGCCGGTCCGCGTGAGCGCGGCCGCCCGAACCGTGGTCCTGAGGGAGTCGTAGTACGCACGGGAGCGGGGGAGCTGGTCTCGCAGCCGATAGAACTCGGCCTTGAGGTAGTAGTAGTCAAACGGCAGCGGTCCGCTCACCGAGGCCGGCGTGAGGGGCTCGATGATGGAGTCGTACGCCCCCCCTACGAGCAGGGCGGGCGCCACCTGGAGCAGGGCGAGCGCCACCTGGCCCGGCGTCGTGCGCTGTAGCATCTCGCGCACCGCAGCGTGCGCCCGCGTCGTGTCACCCTGCCAACGCAGGTACAGCGCGATTCGAGCCTGATGCGCCTCCCCCATGTCGGGCGCAATCCCCAGTGCCAGACCCAGGTACCGTGCGGCGTCGGCGTAACGCCGCACCAGCAGGTGGAACTGCCCGGCGGCGGCGGCCCACTCCGGGTCGCGCGGGTCGAGCGCCGCCGCCATGGCGGCGTTCTCGACGGCATCGTCCCACTCGCCCCGCGCCGCCTGCAGCACCGCCATCAACGTGCGGGCGTAGGCGTTGCTGGGCTCCCGATCCACGACGTGCTTGAACTCCTCCAGCGCCCGTGCGGGATCGGGCTGCGCCCCCCAGTAGTAGTACAGCCCCTGTGCCAGGTGCGCGCCCGGCAGCTCGGGATCGAGGGCGAGGGCCGTGTCCACCGCGGCCTTGGCCTGCTGCAGCCTGCCGTCGCTCGGATCGACGAAGAAGCGGTACAGCCAGATGTGGGCGGTCGAGAGCTCGGACCACGCGAGCGCGAAACCGGGATCCAGATCGAGCGCCTGCTCGAAGAAGTCGATGGCGATGCGACGCGCGTTCGCGTCACCCGCACCCAGGGCGCCCGCCAGGTAATCGTGGCCTCGGAGGTACAGCTCGTACGCCTGCAGGTCCGCGGTGGGCGGGCCTTCGGCCGGCTCCTCCTCACCCTCCAACAACGCCACGTCCATGGCACGCACCACCCGGTCGGCGATCTCCGACTGCACGCGGAACACCTCGGTCATGTCCTCGTCGTAGACGCTGGCCCACACGTGCGTGTCGTCCGAGGCCCGGATGAGCTGCGGGATGATGCGGACCCGGCTCGTGGGATCCTGGGGGCGCTCGCGCTGGATCGTCCCCTCGAGCACGTAGTCGGCCCCCAGTTGCGCACCGATCTCGCGCGATGACAGATCGGTCTCCCGATACTGCATGGCGCTCGTGCGGGAGATCACCCCCAGCCTGCCGAGAGTGGCCAGCCTTGCAGTGATCGCATCGGTGATCCCGTTGGCGAAGTACTCGTCCTCCGGTGGCCCGAGGTTCTGGAACGGGAGCACCACCACCACAGGACGGTCCGAGGCCGTCCCGCCGCCCCGACCCCCCGTGAGAAACACCGCCAGGAACGCGATGACCAGCGTGAGCACCGCGACGGCCGCCGTCAGCCCCGTCCGACCCGCTAGCCACGGTGCCGTGAAGGGTCCGAACGCGACCCGCTCCATCCCGCCACTCGGCGTGACGACGAGCCGGTCCAACTCCCGCACTGCCTCCTCGGCCGTCTGCCACCGATCGGCAGGATCCTTCTCGAGGCACTTCATCACCACGTCGGCGAGTTCGGGCGGCACATCCGGCCGGTGGACCAGCACGTGATCCGGGGTCTGCGTGACCTGGGCCGTGAGCACGGCTTGCGGCGAGGCGCCGTGAAACGGCGTGCGCCCGGTGAGCATCTCGTACGCCAGAATCCCGACGGCATAGATGTCAGCACGGTGGTCGATGCCCGGATCGGCGGTGGCCTGTTCGGGAGCCATGTAGGCCGGTGTCCCCAACACGAGCCCGGCCGTGTCCACCTGATCACCCTCGGCGGCCACCGCCAGCGCCTTGGCAACGCCAAAGTCGGTCACGAGGGCATGGCGTCCCGTCAGCATGACGTTGCCCGGCTTGATGTCGCGATGCACCACGCCCCGCTCGTGCGCGTGGTCCAACGCGTCGAACAGGTCGTGCAGCAATGCCACTACTGCCTGCACCGGCATCGGGCCGTCCACGAGGCGTTCGCGTAGCGACTCGCCCTCCACGACCGGCATCACGTAGTACAGGAAACCCTGTGCCTCGCCCGAATCGTGCACGGGGAGGATGTGGGGATGCGACAGCCTGGCCGCAATCTTGATCTCACGCAGGAACCGATCGGGCCCCAGCGAGACCGCGATATCCGGCTGCAGGACCTTGAGTGCGACCTTGCGGTCGTGCTTGAGGTCGTCGGCCAGGTAAATGACCGCGGCCCCCCCCCGTCCCAACTCGCGGAACAGGCGGTACCGGCCCGCCAGGGCCTCACTCAGACGGTCCTGCAGTTCCTGCATAGCATTCAAAGATGAGCCAAGTTCGGGTGGGGCGCGAGCGCAGGCCCCCAGAAACGGAATGGCAGGGATCCTCGACCAGCGGTCATGGCTGGGTCATGGCACGCGCTCGCGAAATCGCCGGTGCGGGAGGTGACAACCCGCGATATCCTTACCGTACGGCAACCCCACACAAAAGTTCCCCGTTGAGATTGTGTGAAGACTCCGGGAACCTCGGGGGTATACATGAGCGGCCCCACCCGGGTGGTGCAGGGCCGGAGGATGTGCGGTAGATTGGCGCAGGTGCCGGACCGATGGCGCGCCGGCTGACCGAGGAGGTTCGATGATCGCTGCCAGTATGGGCGTCATACTCTCGCTGCTCCCCGGAATGGGTGTCCGGCCGGGCTTGCTGCCGGCGGCGGGGTTTGGGCCGGACACGTCGTGCATCGTGATGGACATGCCGACCGATGACAGGCTCAGCCCGCTGGACTCCCTCACGTTCTCGGTGCAGGGCCAGCAGGTGAAGATCTGCTACGGCCGCCCGTCCGCCCGGGGACGCACGATGATCGGGGGTCGGGACGTGCCCTTCGGCCGGCTGTGGCGCACGGGAGCCAACGAGCCCACCATGATCCACACGACCGGCCCGATCAGCGTAGCCGGCATCGAGATCAAGCGGGGGAGCTACTCGCTCTACACCGTGCCGGGCGAGGACGAGTGGATCGTGATCGTGAACCGTTCGATCACCCAGTGGGGCCACATCGCGGAGTACAGCTACAAGGTGAAGGCCCAGGAGGTGGGGAAGGCCGAGGTGCCGCCCGAGCGCCTCGACGACCACGTCGAGACTATGCGCTTTCGGGCCGAGGCCACCGACGGAGGCGGCGTGACACTGGTGCTCGAGTGGGAGCGCACTCGGGTAGCCATCCCGGTTACCCCGGCGGGGTCGTAGCCGCCGCGAAGGCTCCATGGCATCCCCGCACTACCTCTCAGTCGACAAGGTGCACACCTCGGACGCCGTGATCGTGGACGATCATGGGCGAGCCTTCACGGTGCCCCTCAGCGAGCTGCCTCCGGACCTGGCAGAGCGGACGGTGCTGGAGATCCTCGTGGCCGACGACGGGACACCCGACTGGTCCACGGCGAAGATCGACCAAGGCGAGACACAGCGACGCCAGCAGCGCTCGGCCGACCTCACCGAGAAGCTACGCAGCAGCGACGAACACGGATTCCTCCACTCCGACGAGGAAGCCTAGGCTCACTCCGGATGCCCCACCGGCATCAGGCCGAGAGGGTGCTCGGCGGCGGGCAGTTCGAGACACTGTTTGACCTGGTTGTCGTGAAAGGCACCGACGAACGTCGTGCCGAGATCTAGAGCGGCGGCCTGCAGGTACACGTTCTGCGCCGCATGCCCCACATCCATATGGACGTACTTGCGTCCGCGTTCGCCGTACTTCCCCGTGGTCCTGGAATAGACGGCCGCCACCACCAGGATGGCCGGGGCGGCCTTCATCCAATCCTGCCGCAGGGCTGCCCGCGCGAGAACGGACCGGCGGTCACCCTCCGCGCTCCGCACCAGTTCGTGTCGGCGTGGTCGATAGCGATAGATGCCGTGTGAAAGGCCCTCGACGGCGCCGGCAACGAGAGAGATCTCCAGGGGATAGAGAGCGCCTGCGGAGGGCGCCGTTCGTCCGCCATCGGCGTCGGTGACGCCCTGCGCCGCCCACAGCAGCTGCGACACATGGTCGAGGGTGAGTGCCTCGTCGCGGAAATCGCGGATCGACCGCCGGGCGTGGAGGGCGGCCGGCATCGAGATGTCGCCCTCGAGCCTCGGGTCAGGGAGGGTGAGGACCTGTTGCGACGGCATGCCTCACGAGGGAATGATGGGGTAGTTCGTCCCCTCGTTCTCCTCTCGTTCCAATTCCCGTAACAGGCAGTTCACGGTCTGCTCGACCAGGGCCTCCACCTCC
>JBDGYO010000389.1:0-3799 GCA_039584015.1 Gemmatimonadota bacterium
GGACCAGGCGCCGTCGTCTTCTCTGAAGGCAATGTAGAGGTCGCCGTTGCCGTATTCGTCCGGTCTCTGGTACCCCCCGAAGATCAGGTAGCTGCCATCAGGCGCGACGTAGGGGTCGAATTCCCAGTGTTCCGTGTTCACCCGGCTACCGAGGTTCTCCGGTTCACTGTACGCGCCTGCCACCCACTTTGCTTCGTAGATGTCGCTGGTAGCTGCTTCCGGGTCCCTCGAGAAGAAGTAGAGCGTGCCGTCGGCCGTCACGGTCGGGTACCCATCGTGTTTGGGTGAGTGGATGGGTCCGGGAAGTGGCGTGGCTTCTGACCAGCCAGAGTCGTCCCAGCGTGTCACCCAGATGTTCGAGTACTGGTATTCCGGAGCGCCAGCGTCGATGGGGCGCGTAGAGCTGAAGTAGAAAGACCGACCGTCCGGTGCAAGTGTGAAATCGCCACTGTACCAGTCCAGTCTCGTGAACGGAGCCGGCACGCGCGGTATTCTCCATCCGTTCTCGGAGTCTTCGCCCTCCAGGAGCAAGTTTGCGAGGCCGGACCGGCGGAACACGACTCGTCTCCCATCCGCAGAGAACACAATGCAGCCTTCGCTGGCAGCCGTCGACACGATGCCGGGCGCGAAGATCTCGGGCTCCAGCCCGGGAGGTTCTTGACCGAAGTAGGGGCCACGCAGAAGTGAGTCCTGCTCTGGTTGGTCAACGTCTGTTGCTGCTCCTGGAATGCTGATCCACAAGATGACAAGTGGGAGTGCAAACCAAGGGGTGATAATGGGCGTCCTTATGTTCTTCCATGACATGGCTCAGTTCTCCTGTCTGTCTGCCTACCCTCTCCCTTAGGGCTTCGATGATCTCTGCGCTGACCCAGTAGATTCGACCCCTCTGAACATCTTCTCTACCGTGGCTTGTGAAGAAGAGGAACTTCCCGTCTGGCGTTACGTAAGGCCTGAACTCGGCACCATTAGCGGGTCGGCCTCAACCGATCGATGATCTTCGCATCAACCCAGTAGATATCGCGACTGCCGTTGCCGGGGCGCAGATCTGCTCTGAGTTCCTCGAGAGACGGGTCGTGCACCACCTCGTGAAGAAGAAGAACCGGCCGTCGAGTGTAACGAATGGACGATTCTCGTTTGCCGGAGAGTTGATCTGCTCTCCCATGTTGGCTGGCTCGGACCAGGAGCCGTCGTCTTCCCTGAAGGAAATGTAGAAGTCGCCGTTGCCGTATCCGTCCGGTCTCTGGTACGACGCGAAGATGAGGTAGCTCCCATCCGGCGCGACGTAGGGATCGTATTCCCCGTATTCCGTGCTCACCGGGTTGCCGAGGTTCTCCGGTTCACGGTATGTGCCAGCCACCTGCTTTGCTTCGTAGACATCGCTGTCGGCCGCTTCCGGGTCCCACGAGAACAAGTAGAGAGTGCCGTCGGCTGTCACGGTCGGGTACGCCGCGTGGCTGAGTGAGCGGATGGTTTCGGGAAGCGGCGTGGCTTCTGACCAGCCAGAGTCGTCCCAGCGTGTCACCCAGATGTTCGAGTCCTCGAATTCCGGAGCGCCAGCGTCGATGGGGCGTGTAGAGCTGAAGTAGAAAGACCGGCCGTCCGGTGCAAGTGTGAAATCGCCGTTGTACCAGTCCAGTCTCGTGAACGGAGCCGGCACGCGCGGTATTCTCCATCCGTTCTCGGAGTCTTCGCCCTCCAGGAACACGTTCGCGAGGCCGAACCGGCGGAACACGACTCGCCTCCCGTCTGCAGAGAACACGATGCAGCCTTCGCCGGCAGCCGTCGACACGATGCCGGGCGCGAAGATCTCGGGCTCCAATCCGGGAGGTTCTTGACCGAAGTAGGGGCCACGCAGAATTGAGTCCTGCTGTGGTTGGGCAGCATCTGTTGCTGCTCCTGGAATGCTGATCCACGAGATGACAAGTGGGAGTGCAAACCAAGGGGCGATAATCAACGTCCTTATGTTCTTCCATGACATGGCTCAGTTCTCCTGTCTGTCTGCCTGCCCCCTCTACCTTAGGGCCCCGATGATCTCGGCGCTGACCCAGTAGATCCGACCTCTCTGATCATCTTCTCTACCGTGGCTTGTGAAGAAGAGGAACTTCCCGTCTGGCGTCACGTAAGGCCTGAACTCGGCACCTGCCGAGTTGACGTGTTCGCCCATGTTCACCGGATTCGACCATGACCCGTCCTCATTCCTGAAGCTCACGTACAGGTCGTACCCGCCGAAGCCGCCCGGCCGTCCCGTAAGGCACACTATCAGATAACTCTCGTCGGGGGCGATGAAAGGATCCTGGTCGCTCTCTGGAGAGTTGACCGGTTCACCGAGGTTCTCCGCCTCTGCGTACCTCCCGTCCAAGTTCTGGGACTTGTAGATGTCAGTCCGGCCTACGCCGTCTTCGCGCCGACTCATGTAGTAAACCGTGCCGCTCAGAGATACCGAGGGGTAATTCTCGTAATAGGTGTCCGTGTTGATGGATGCTCCGAGCATCACCGGTTCGGTCCACCCGGAATCGAGCAACGTGACCGCCCAGATGTTTGCCTGCTCCAACAACATCCGGGAGGTCGTGTCCGGGGATTTCAAAGAGGCGAAGTAGACGGTCTGCCCCGCCGGTCCAACGGTGAAGTTGTAGGGCAGGTAATCACTCCACGGCGCGATCCTCGGCTCGGTCCAGACTCCGTCCTTCAGTTCCATCACATAGGTCGGGCCAAATCTCCAGTCCGATCCCGGCTTCATGCCGCTGTACACGAATACCGTCCCAGCGTGAAGAAACCCCGACGTTCCGGGACTGAAGTCACTCCCCACCAACCACGGCGCGAAGACCTCCGCCGTTCTTCCAGGCGGTTCCAGCCCCAAGTAGGCGCCGGATGATTCCTGTCCACTCGCTTCAGGTGTGGATCCGAAGGCCGACACGAAGACTGCAAGCAGAGTGAAGAGCTTCCATGACTTCATCATATCACCTCCGGGTGTCATCGGACGTGTGCCGAGGCGCAGTTGTGACCACCTGGCCGAGGACTCCGTTCTCCGAGGTTACTCAACCACCGCATCCGCCTCTATCTCAACGAGCCACTTCGGATCCACGAAGCGGCTCACCTGCATGACTGTCGTAACGGGACGAACGTCTCCGAAGAACTCTTGATGCACGGCAGCCACGGCCTCCCAGTCCTCGATGCGCGTGAGCAGAATGCGGGTCCGCACAACGTCAGACAGGGAAGCACCTAGAGTCTCCAAGGCGTCACAGATGATCGCCATGCACTGCCGAGCCTGGCCACCTGGGTCCGTCGGAGTAGCAGTCTGACCGTCGGAACCGATGGGCGCAGTACCCGCGATCGCGACCCAATGGCCCGCCCGCACGCCGCGAGAAATGCCAATGCGGGCCTCGTAGGGACTACCTGATGAGAAAAGTTGGTGCATGGAGCCAGGCCCTCCTCTCCTGCGCTAGGCGCGCACCGCACCTCCGCAGCAAAGCGCGCGGGGTAGCGCGGTCACAACGATCCAGCGGGTCGCCGCTCAGAAGTCCTCACGATAGAAGATCTTGCTCACGATCTTCCACTCCCCCTCTAGCTTCAGCAACGACAGGTAGTCGACGAAACGATGAGTGTCGTACACAGCCTCTACCTTCGCCGAGGCTGCGTTGCCAGTTACATCGAGCTCAAGGATGCGGGTCTCACGGTCCAGCTGCTGATTCGGCGTCCACAAGTCGAGGTATTCAATGAGTGTCCACGATTGGTACCGCCCATCGTCGATGTACATGACGTTGGCCTTCGAGTGGAACGCCTTCCGGAAACTGGCAATGTC
>JBDGYO010000390.1:0-3683 GCA_039584015.1 Gemmatimonadota bacterium
TGAGCCAGAGGAAGGACTGTCGTAGCATCAGGTCTTGGGATAGAAGAGCAGATTCTCGGTCGCCATGCTCTTGAGTCTGGGGCAGGGGGCGAATCGCTCGCCGTACTTCTCGGCCAGTTGCTCCAGTGTTTCGACCGCCTTGTCGGCGCCCACTTCGTCGAGGTACCGCAGGGGGCCACCGCGGAAAGCCGGGAACCCGATGCCGAAGATCGCCCCGATGTCGCCGTCGCGGGCCGAGCGGACCACACCTTCATCCAGCGCACGGGCCGCCTCGTTGAGCATGGTGTAGACGAGCCGGGGACTCACGTCGTCGCGCGGCACGCGGGAGCTCGGCGCCGCCTCGATAATCTCGTAGGCGGTCTCGTCCACCGCCCGCTTCTTGCCACCCTCGTACCGGTAGAACCCCCGGCCGCTCTTGCGGCCGAGACGCCCGTCCTCGGTCATCCGCTGCACACCCTCCGTCGGCTGCATCCGGTCGCCGAACGCCTGGTGCAGCACCGCCGACCCCTTCTGCGCAACGTCGAGCCCGATCTCGTCGAGCAACGTCACCGGCCCGACGGGGAAGCCGAACTTCACCATGGCCTTGTCCACGGTCTCTACGGTGACCCCCTCCTGCAGCAGGTGTCCCACTTCGATCAGGTAGGGACTCAGGAGACGGTTCACCCAGAATCCGGGACGATCCTGGACCACGATCACCGTCTTGCCCATCTCGCGCCCGAACGCCACCGCCGACACGGTGACCCACGGGGCGGTCTGGTCGGTGACGATGACCTCGAGCAGAGGCATCTTCTCCACGGGGGAGAAATAGTGCATTCCGAGGGCGCGCTCGGGCCGCTCCAGCACCTCGGCGATGCGCGTGATGGGAATCGTGCTCGTGTTCGACGCGATGATGCAATCCTCGCGGACCTGCTGCTCGACCGCCTTCATCACCTCGCGTTTCACATCCAGGTCCTCGAACACGGCCTCGATCACGAGGTCAGCGCGCCCGAATCCCCGCCACTCGGTCCCGCCGGAGAGCAGCCGCTCCAGGCGCCGATGGTGTCGCGGAAGCGCACGTCGACTCCCACCTGCGTGACCGCGGCCGCACCGATGCCCGAGCCCATGAACCCTGCGCCGACGATGCCGAGGTTCGTCACGGCCTTCGGCTCGGGGGCTGCGCCCTCCACTCCGGGGTCCTTCTTGAGTGCCGTCGTGGCAAAGAAGATCTGCACCAGGTTGCGCGAGACCTCGTGCACCGCGAGCTCGGCGAAGAACGCCGCTTCCATGTCCAGCCCCGCCTGCAGCCCGTGCCGCAGACCGTGACGTACCACCTGGATCGCTGCTTCCGGCGCCGGGTAGTGACCGCCCGTCTTCTTGAGCAGCCGGTTCTTGGCCGTGGTGAACACGACCCGCCGCCCGAGCGGGTTCTTGTCGAGTGCCAAGGACGCCGCGTCGCGCTTGCCGCGCTTCGGCTTCCACCCGCCGGCTAGCCTTCCCGCTGCCTCGAGCGCCACCCGCTCGAGGATGGCGGGGTGCACCAGCTCGTCCACGATCCCCATGCGATACGCACGCTTTGCGGGCAGTTGTCTGCCGACCAGGGGGTGCTTGACGATGACGTCCAGCGCCGCACGCACGCCGACGAGACGCGGCAGACGCTGGCAGCCGCCAGCGGCGGGGATGATGCCGAGTTGGACCTCGGGAAGCGCGAGCTTCGTCTTGGGATGGTCGGTAGCAATCCGATACGTGCAGGCGAGCACGGCTTCCAGACCGCCGCCCAGGCACGCACCGTGAATGGCGGCAACCACCGGTTTGCCGAGCCGCTCGATCCGGTTCACCAGCGCCTGGCCCTGGCGCACGAGATCGTAGGCCTCCTCGCGGGTCTGCAGCGCAACGAACTCGTCGATGTCTGCGCCGGCAATGAAGGTGTCGGGTTTGCCGGAGATCAGCACCACGGCGCGGATCGCGCTGTCCGTGGCGAGCTGCCCCAGGATCTCTTCCAGCTCGTCGCGCACGTCCCGCGTGATCTTGTTGATCGTCTCGCCCGGGAGATTCAACTCGATCCGCGCGATCCCGTCACGAACCTGCATCGTGCAGGCGCTCATCTCAGGATCGCTCCAGGATCATGGCGAACCCCATCCCCCCCTGCGCGCACACCGAGATGAGGCCGAACTGTACGTCCCGCCGTTTCATCTCGTACGCGAGGGTCGTGGTGATTCGCGCTCCGGTCGCGCCGAAGGGATGCCCGATGGCGATCGAGCCCCCCATCACATTGAGCGTATCCCAGTTCACCGCACCGATGGCCTCGGATCGGCCCAGTCGCTCCTCGGCCCACTGCTTGGATTCGAAGGCCTGGATGTTCGACAGCACCTGCGAGGCAAAGGCCTCGTGCATCTCGACCAGCCCCAGCTCCGCAAACGGGATCCCTGCCCGGTCGAGAGCCTCTGGCACGGCGAAGGCGGGCCCCATCAGGAGCTGGTCTCCCGGATCGAGCGCGGCCACGGCGTAGGACCGAATGAAGGCCAGCGGCTCGTACCCCAGAGTGCGGGCCGCATCCTCACCCATGAGGACCACGGCCGCGGACCCGTCGGTGAGTGGCGAGGCGTTCGCCGCGGTCACCGTCCCGTACTTCTTGTCGAACACCGGCTGGAGCCGCGCCATCTCCTCGAGATTGGCATCCGCACGGACACCGTTGTCTCGCTCCACGGGTTTGCCGGAGTCGGGCACGAAGATCGGTGCGATCTCGGCGGCCAGTCTTCCATCTTCCGTCCCCTTGTGGGCCAGCTGATGGCTCCGCAGCGCGAACTCGTCCTGAGCCTCTCGGGTGATGCCGTTGATCTTGGCCATCTTCTCGGCCGACTGCCCCATGGTCTCGCCGGTCGACGGCTCCGCAATGGCAGGCGTGACGGGAATCAAGTCCTTCGGTCGAAAAGCGGAGAGGAGCTTCAGACGATCGGTCTGTGTCTTGGCCTTGGAGACGTTGACCAGCAGCTCCGAGAAGCGCTTTGAGTGCAGAATCGGAATGTCCGAGAGGCTCTCCGCGCCGCCGGCGATTACCACATCGGCGTGACCCAGGACGATCTGATCATGACCGAGCGCGATGGCCGTGTTGGCCGAGGCACATGCACGGTTGACGGAGGCGGCGGGAATGCTCGCGGGGAACTGCGGCAGCAGGCTGACCTCACGCGCGATGTTCGGGGTGAGCGCGCTCGGAACGACCTGCCCGAAGTAGATCTCATCGACATCTTTGCCGCTGAGATTGGCCCGATGCACCAAGTCGACGACGGCGTGCTTCCCCAGGTCCACCGCCGTGATGTCCTTGAGCTCGGTTCCCGACTTGCAGAAGGGTGAGCGGCACCCGGCTACCACCGCAACCCGACGTCCGTTTCCAGCCTGGTGCATGGGCATAGATGACGAGATCAGCGTAAGCTACCCGGGGGGCATCCGCCGGACCAGCGGCGCCCTTGTGGGCGACGGCCCCCAAAGACCACTATTCCCTCGGACGTTGGGCCAGGATGCTCGCGACCGCTCTGGTGCGCCCGTCGAGAATCTCCAGTACCTCACGTGCCAGTACGATTTCGAACGGCCTGACGAGGGACCAGAGTTCCCCGGACTTGAGGAGGTGCTCATCCGAGGTCGGACCCCACCCCAGCTCCCGCTGCTGCTCGAGGAAGGTCTCGGACATGAGGTAGCCACCGGGCTTGACC
>JBDGYO010000391.1:0-2826 GCA_039584015.1 Gemmatimonadota bacterium
ACTGTGGGCGGCCCTGGTGTTCTCGCAGGGGCTGCGCTGGCGCCACTGGTACTGGGCGCTGGTGCTGTTCCCGCCGCTGTGGTCGTACGTGGCGATCTACCGGTTGGACAACTTTCTGCTGGCCGCCGGACCCGCGGTGCTGTTCCTCAGCGTGGCGACGCTGTGGACCGGCTGGGTGTTCCTGCGGTACCACCTGCTGGTGAGATCGGCGGGGGCCGTGGTGCTGGCCGTGGCGCTCTTCCTGTGGAGCCTGCACCACCTCGATTATCCGTGGCTGCGCGCGCGCGGCGTGTGGAATCCGTGGGGCTACTACCTGGACATCGTGTTCGAGCTGGCGCTCGGCGTGGGGATCCTGTTGCTGGTGCTGGAGGATGTGCGCCGTGGCCTCGGCACGCTTTCGGCGATGTCGAGCGATCTGCAGCGGGCCGGGCGCGGCGACGAGGTACTGGGTCGCCTGTTGGAGCGCCCGCTCACCCTCCCGGGTGTGCGGGGCAGCGCCATGTACCTGCTGCAGAACGGGGAAGGCCGGCTCGCTGCGGGAGCGGGACTCTGCGCGGGGTGGCCCAGGGAGAAACCGGGCGGTGCCGCCGCGCAGGCCGTATCGAAGACTGTGGCCACGCAGCGCCCGGAGTTCGTGCGGGACGACACGCCCAGGCGAGCACGACAGGAGGGGTGGTACGCGTACGCAGCGGCGCTTCCCATCTTCAAGGGAGCGAGCGTCGCGGGGGCATTCCTCATCGTGGGTGATGCACGCGATCCGTTTGCTGCGCTGGACGACCGCTTCCTCGTGGCGCTGGGTCAGCAGATGGGAGCGGCCCTGGAGAGCGCGGATCTCTATCAGCGGCTGGCGGAGCGCAGTCACGAGCTGGAGCGGCTCGCCGCCCGTATGGTGCAGCAGCACGAGGAGGAACGCCAGCGTCTCTCCCGAGAGCTGCACGACGAGACGGGGCAGGTGTTCTCGGCGGTGCGCCTCAAGCTCGGTGTGATGGCAGAATCGGCGAGCGAGGAAGACGCGGGGCAGCTGAATGACGCCCTAGCCCTCATGGACAAGGGCATTCGCAGCATCCGCAACGTCACCAACGATCTGCGGCCTTCGCTGCTCGACGATCTCGGTCTGCTGCCGGCGCTTCGGGCGCTGGTGCACGACTTCGGTGAGCAGAGTGGCCTCTATACGCGTGTGAGCGCACCGGAGGAGCTGCCGGACCTGAGCAATGAGGCCGAGGTGGCGCTGTTCCGCGCACTGCAGGAGGGCCTGTCCAACGTGGCGCGGCACGCCGAGGCGCAGTCGGTCACGGTGCGCCTGAGCCTCGATGCGGGCCGCCTGGTGTTGAGCGTGCGGGACGACGGGCGTGGACCGCCGACCGAAGGACCGCAGGAGCTCGAGCGGCGGGGGCACATGGGTCTGGCCGGCATGCGAGAGCGCATCAACGCGCTGGGTGGGTCCGTGGCGCTCGCCGGCGCGTCGGATGAGGGAGCGGAGCTCGAGGTGCGCATTCCGCTGGGCAAACAGGAAGCCGGATGAGCGAGGAGCTGATCCGCGTGCTCGTGGTGGACGACCACGCCGTGGTGCGTGAGGGCATCCGCAGTGTGCTGGAGGGCACTCCGGGATTCGAGGTCGTGGGCGAGGCAGGGGACGGTGCCGAGGCGATGGTGCTGGCGGAGCAGCACGAACCCGATGTGGTACTGCTCGACGTGACCATGCCTGGGCAGTCGGGCTTGCAGGTAGCCGGACGGCTGCGACAGCGCCTTCCCTCCATTCGGGTGCTCATCCTCAGCATGCATGACCGCACCGAGTACGTGCTGGAGGCGGTGCGCGCGGGTGCCAGCGGCTACCTGCTCAAGGACGCCGGCCCGGCAGAGGTGCGAGAGGCCGTGCGCACCGTGCAGCAGGGTGACGCGTACTTCGCACCGGCCGTGGCACAGAAGCTGAGCGCGGCGCTGCGGGGGGAGCTGGAGGAGGAGCAGCGGCGGGGCAACCTGGGATTGTTGACGCCGCGGGAGCGCGAAGTGCTGACCCTCATCGCCGACGGCCGCACCAACAAGGAGATCGCTGGCGAGCTGGGCATCAGCCCGCGCACCGTGGAGACCCACCGCGAGAGCCTCATGCGCAAGCTCCGCATCCACACCGTGGCCGGACTCACCCGGTTCGCGATCGAGGCCGGGCTGATCAGTGATTAGGCACGCCTAAAAGGGCCTCGAAAACGGCCGGAGAATGGCTTGATTGAGTGCCCCCGGCGTACTCCGTAGTTCCCCGGAGGGCCTCTCCGTAAAACTCCGAATTACCTCACTTTGAGCCATCGTCCATACTTCCGCTCGGTGATTGGTACCCGGTCCGGAGCGGTGGCGCCCCCCTCCCCTAGCTGCCGCTCCGGTCGGTCGTTTTGACCTAACCACGACACCGCCGGAGGTGGTGTGATGTATATCCAACGTTCGCTCCTCGCAGGTCTCGCCCTTCTCTCTCTGGTCGCCTCGCCGTTACTCGCGCAGCAGTCCCAAGGAAACGGCCAACAGGCGGATACCACGGCGCGCAACAGGGAGAACCCCGTTCGACTCACGCCGGTGGCGGTCACCGCCACCCGCAGCGAGAAGGACGTGTTCCTGACGCCCGCAGCCATCGGGATCATGGACGCTCAAGACCTCCTCGAGCTGAAGCCCAACTCGGCCGCCGATCTGTTCACCCGCATGCCCGGGCTGGACGTCTCGGGGGTCGGCGCCAACCAGGTGCGGCCCAGCATACGCGGGCAGCGGGGCCAGCGGGTCCTGCTGATCCAGGACGGCTTGCGGCTCAACAACGCGCGGCGCCAGCAGGACTTCGGCGAGATCCCG
>JBDGYO010000059.1:0-11101 GCA_039584015.1 Gemmatimonadota bacterium
GTCGCCGTTCCGGCCGGCGCGAAGCCCATCGAGCTGCGCCTGGATCACCTGCGTCACCTCGGCTTCGACGTCACCGTTGCCGGACGGCCCGTGCGCGCCGTCGCCCTCTACGCCGAAGCGCCCGACTACCGCCCGATCGGGTCTCCGCAGCGCGACGGCTTCGAGGGACTCGCCGCCGTGGACGACGCGGCCCGCGCTGCCGTCGTCTACCTGCGGCACTTCGAGCAGACCCTCGACTCGCGCTCCAAGCAGGAGGCTCTGGGTCTCCTAGCGTTCGTGACCGCGATGGAGCAAGGGGACGGCGAGTTCCTCAACTTCATCCACGCAGACGGGACACCGAACCGTGCGGCCCCGACCAGCCGGAAGTCCTTCTCCTACTGGGCGGCGCGCGCGCTCTGGGCCATGGGAGAGGCCGTCCGGATCTTGGGTCCTGACGACCCGGCTGTCGATGCCCTGCGGCCAACGCTGCAGCGTGTCCTGTCGAGGCTCGCGCGTGATGTCGAGCGTGGACGCCAAGTCGGTGGATCGGCAACCGCCACCGCCGAGGCACTGCTCGGACTGCTGTCCGTGCATCAAGTCGAGCCGACAGCGGAGCGCGCCGATCTCGCCGGGCGCACCGCCGACCTGCTCGTGCCGCTGGCACGCGGAGATGCCGACGCCCCTCCCTGGGGAGCGCGCATCGACCCCGCAGAGGGCATTTGGCACGCCTGGGGAGCGCGCTCCACGCAGGCCCTGGCGCTAGCGGGACGCGTGCTTGACCGACGTGATCTCATCGTTGCCGCACAGCGCGAGGCCGACCAACTCTGGGTGCGGTTTCTGCTCGCGGGCGAGATCCCGGCCGTGGTCTCCGCAGATGGCAGCACGGACCCCTTCCCGCAGATCGCCTATGGCGTTTCCCCCGTGGTCGAGGGATACCTCGCACTGGCCGAGGCTACCGGGGAGCCCCGCTACGGGGTCATTGCCGGCCTGACGGCCGGTTGGTTTCTGGGAGCCAACCGGCCCGGAACAACGATGTACGACAGCGCCACGGGCCGGACCTTCGACGGCCTGACAGGTCCTTCGGCCGAACAGGTGAACCGTAACTCGGGTGCGGAGTCGACCATCGAGGCCCTGCTCGCACTCGGTGCGGTGGCCAGACATCCCGAAGCCGCCGTCTACCTCGGCTACCGTCCTGTCGATCCCATCGTCCCGTCTCCGGCCGATGCGCCGGCAGAACGGGAGTTCGTCGGGCCGGACGGCGGACGCGTGACGGTGTCGCGACGGGGGGCGACGTTCACGGTTCAGGAGCGAGCAAGCGAGAGCCCGATCGAGCTGACGTACTGGCCGGCCGCGAACCCCTTCGAAGTCGATCTCGCGCGGCGATTGGCCGCGACGTGGAACGCCGCGCACCCAGACATGCAGGTGCACGTCCAGCCGATCCCCGCCGGCCGCTCCTCCGAGGAAGTCCTGCTTGCAGCGGTCGTAGGAAACGCGACTCCGGACGTTTGCTCCAATGTGTCCTCGGCGCTCCTGGGGCGCCTCGTGAGGGCGGGCGCCGTTGTTCGCCTCGACGACCTGGCCGCCACCGCCGCCCGCTTCGGCGAGCGCGCCAGCGAGCCGATGCTCGCACCGCTCAGGCTTCCCGACGGCGGGATCTACGCCGTGCCGTGGAAGACCAACCCGATGATGCTGATGTACAACGTCGGGCAGCTCGCCGCGGCAGGGGTGACGCCTCCCGGCACACACAGCGAGCTGCTCGACGCACTCCGCCGGCTGGCGCGCGACACCGACGGCGACGGTCGTCTGGATCGCTGGGGATTCTGGGCGCGGCTCAAGACCACGTGGTTCGAGCGCTTCTACGACTTCTACCCGCTGTACCTGGCCGCGTCGGACGGGCGCACGCTGGTGTCGCGAGGCGAAGTCGTCTTCGAGAACGAGGCAGCCGTTGCGGCCATCGAGGTACTGCGCCAGGCCTTCGCCGAGGATCTCCTGCCGCGCTCCAATTTCGAGGGACGCGACCCGTTCATGGACGGGACGGTGGCCATGAAGGTGGTCGGTCCGTGGTTCGTGAAGGAACTGGAGGAGCTGAAGGTGCCGGGGCTGACGTACGACGTGAGTCCGATCCCGGTGCCGGATGGCGCTGATCCGGATGCGGCCTACGCCTTCGCCGATCTCAAGAACATTGCGGTCTTCTCGACGACGCAGCATCCCGTGGCCGCCGCCCGGTTCGTGGCCTTCCTGACGTCGCCTGAGGCCGACCGGCTGATGATCGAGCAGGCCGCCCAACTCCCGTACCGCCGCTCGCTGGCGTCGGACGGCCGCTTCGCTGAAGCGCTCACGCGCTGGCCGACCCTCCAGGCCTACGCGATGCACGCGGACCGGGGCCGTGACATCGACCTCGATCCCGACATCGTGGAAGTCTTCGACATCCTCTCTGAGGCCTATGAGGCCGCGGCGATCTACGGTACCGTGCCACCGGCACGGGCCGTGCAGGCGGCCGCGGGGGAGGCCCGGGCGGTGCTGCGTGCGCGCTGAGGCCCGCTCCGGCTTGTTCCTGTCGGCACCGTACACGGCGTTCCTGCTGCTCTTCGCGCTCTACCCGATCGGTTTTTCCATCGTTCTCGTGCTGCTCAAGTGGGACCTCGTCACCCCCCCGAGCTTCGCGGGCCTCGATAACGTCCAGCACCTGATCGGCGATGCTCGCTTCTGGCAGGCCGTCGTCAACACCCTCGTGTTCCTGGCAGTCCACCTGCCGCTCCAGATCATCGTCGCGCTGACCCTCGCCTGGGCCCTCGACCGACCGCTGCTCTTCCGCTCGTTCTGGCGGGCCGCCTTCTTCCTCCCCGTGGTCGTATCCGGGGCAGCGGTGACCATCCTGTGGAGCGCGCTGTACGCCACCGACGTGGGGCTCATCAACGGGGTGCTCGCTCGGCTCGATCTCGGCCCGGTCCCCTGGCTGACCGATCCCGCCATCGCCATGCCGGCAATCGCCGTGATGGCCACCTGGAAGAACGTGGGGTTCTACGTCGTCATTTACCTCGCGGGCCTGCAAAACGTCCCGCGAAGCTGCCACGAGGCGATCGAGCTGGAGGGCGCGACGGCCTGGCAGAGCTTCCGGCACGTCACGCTCCCGCTCCTCAAGCCCCAGACCTTGCTGGTCGTAACGCTCTCCACGATCAACGGCTTCCAGCTCTTCATCGAGCCGTACATCCTGACCGGCGGAGGCCCGCTGCGGCGGACGCTGTCGATCGTTCTCTACATGTACCGCAACGCCTTCTCATACCAGAAGATGGGCTACGCGGCCACGCTCGGCCTGGCCCTGGCGCTGATCATCGCGGCCGTTCTCGTGGTCCAACGCCGGGTCATCGGGAGCGCGGAGGAGGCATGAGGCGCGCGGTCTTCTACATCGTACTGGCGCTGGCGGCAGTGGCGTTCCTCTACCCCTTCCTGTGGATGGCAGCCACTACCTTCAAGTCACCCGCCGAGGTGGGAGGGCTCTCGCTGCTGCCCGACCAGCTGACTTTCGACAACTACCGCCTGATGTGGGCCCGCGCCCCCTTCGGACGCGCGCTGTTCAACAGCCTGCTCGTGGCGACGACCATCACGCTGTCGGTGCTCGTCTTTGGGTCGGCCGCGGCCTACGCCCTGGCGAGACTGAGCTTTCCAGGGCGCCGCATCCTCAACACCGTCACGGTCGCGATCCTGCTCGTGCCCGCGCAGCTCACGCTGATCCCGATGTACACCCTGATCGTACAGCTTGGGTGGGTCGACAGCTACGCGGCGCTGATCGCGCCCTTCGCCTTCAACGCGACGGCGATCCTGATCCTGCGGCAGTTCTTTCTGCAGGTGCCCCGCTCGCTCATGGACGCGGCGCGGCTGGACGGGATGGGAGAGCTGCGCATCCTGTTCACTGTCTTCTGGCCGCTGGCGAAGGCGCCGCTGGCGATGGTCGGCATCCTCACCTTCATGGGCGCCTGGAACGAGGTCCTGTGGCCGCTGCTGGTCGTGCGAGACGAACAGCTCATGACGCTGCCGCAGCTCCTGACCGTCTTCTCCCTGGGTGGCGGTGCCGGCCCCCGCGCGCTCGCCACCAAGCTCGCCGCTGCGATGGTGCTCGTGGTACCCGTGGTGGTGGCCTTCACGTTCCTCCAGCGTTTCTTCATCGAGAGCCTGGCAAGCACCGGGATCAAGGGGTAGAGCGTGGCCAACGTCTCATTCGAGCACGTGCGGAAGGACTTCGGAACCGCGACCGTCGTCCAGGACTTCGACCTCGAAGTGGCCGACGGTGAGCTGGTGGTCCTGGTGGGCGGATCCGGATGCGGCAAATCGACGATCCTGCGGATGCTCGCGGGGCTCGAGAGCGTCACGAGCGGGACGGTCCGCATCGGCGAGCGGGAGGTCACGCAGCTGCCGCCCCGGGAGCGCGACGTGGCCATGGTGTTCCAGGACTACGCGCTCTACCCTCACCTGACAGCACGTGGGAACATCTCCCTCGGTTTGCGCCTGCGGAAGGTCCCGAAGTCGGAGATCGACCGCCGGGTGCGCTGGGCAGCGGAGATCCTCGAGCTCCAGCCGTTCCTGGATCGCAAACCGAAGCAGATGTCCGGGGGACAGCGGCAGCGCATCGCCATGGGACGAGCCATGGTCCGCGAGCCCGCGGTGTTCTTGTTCGATGAGCCGTTGTCCAACCTCGACGCCCACCTGCGTGGCCAGATGCGTCACGAGATTGCCCGAATGCAGCGGCGCGTCGGGACCACGGCCCTGTACGTGACGCACGACCAGATGGAGGCCATGACGCTGGGCGATCGGCTGGTGGTCCTCGATAGCGGGCGCATCCGGCAAGTGGGCCGCCCAATCGACGTCTACGAGGCACCAGCGAACAAGTTCGTGGCCGGCTTCATCGGCACTCCACCCATGAACTTCCTGGATGGGCGCCTTGAGGGCGTGCGTGATAACCTCGAGTTCGTCTCCGACGTCCTGAGGATTCCGTTTGCGGCTGAGCGGCGCCCCGACCCTGCTACCGGGTCCGGCGAGGCGGTCACGCTCGGCGTACGCCCCGAGGATCTCGCCCTGGCCGACGCGCCGGGACCGGCCACACTCCGTGGGCGCCTCGTCCTGGCCGAGGTCCTGGGCGCCTCGACGCATCTGCATGTCGAGGTGGAAGGCCAACGACTGGTCGCCGCAGTCCCCAGCGGGCCGCCACCAGCACCGGATGCGACTGTCAACCTGTCCGTCGACCCTCGCCGGCTGCACCTCTTCGCAGCCGACGGCTCATCGCTGCTGCGGGACAGTCACGATGCGTGACTCAATGCGAGGAACATAGGAATCACGATGACTCCACACACAGAGTTGCTCACGCGCCATCCGGCTAACCCCATCATCACTGCCGCCGACGTACCGTACGCTGCCAATAGCGTGTTCAACCCGGCTGCGACGTTACGCAACGGTGAGACTGTGCTGCTGATGCGGGTGGAGGACCGGCGCGGGATGTCTCACCTCACTGTCGCACGCAGTCCGGACGGTGTGGCCGGATGGCAGATAGACGCAGCTCCGACGTTCGTCGGCAAGCCTGATACGCACCCCGAGGAGATCTGGGGGATCGAAGATCCGCGGGTCACCTTCCTCGAGGAGGAACAGCGGTGGATCGTGGCCTACACGGCCTACTCGACGGCTGGCCCCCTGGTATCACTGGCCACGACCGAAGATTTTCAGACGTTCCAGCGACTCGGTGCGGTCATGCCACCCGAGAACAAGGACGCCGCGCTCTTCCCCGTCAAGCTCGCTGGGCGCTGGGCGCTGATTCATCGCCCCGTGGGCGGGACCTACGGCGCCCATATGTGGATCTCGTTCTCGCCGGACCTGACGCATTGGGGAGACCATGGGATTCTCCTCGAAGCCCGCGAGGGAGGCTGGTGGGACGCGGAGAAGATCGGGCTCTCGCCGCCACCACTCCAGACGGATCACGGGTGGCTCATCCTGTATCACGGCGTCCGGACCACTGCGTCGGGACGCATCTATCGCTTGGGACTCGCACTGCTCGATCTCGAGAACCCACGTCGCGTGCTGAAGCGATCGAGCGAGTGGCTGTTCTCTCCCAGCGAACCGTACGAGCGTTTTGGCGACGTGGCAGACGTCGTCTTCCCGTGCGGCTGGACCCGGGTGGATGACGAGATACGCCTCTACTACGGAGCTGCCGATACCAGCATCGGCCTGGCCACGGGCCAGCTCCCGGAGCTGCTCGCCTGGCTCGACGAACATGATTCGCATGCCGATGAGTAGATAACTGCTTCCCCAGAAGTAAGCATGCCCCAATTCCAGCTTGCGGCTCCCGACCTCGTGATGGTGCTGCTCTACGTGGTGTTCATCGTAGGGCTGGGCTTCTACTTCGCGAAACGCACCAAGACCACGGACGACTATTTCCTCGCAGGCCGTTCGCTGACCTGGGGGCTCATCGGTTTCTCACTCTTTGCTTCCAACGTCTCGTCCACCACCCTCGTGGGACTGTCCTCCGGCGCCTTCGGCTCGGGCATCTCCGTCTACAACTACGAGTGGATGGCCGCCCTCGTCCTGATCGTGTTCCTGGTCTTCTTTCTGCCCTTCTATCTGAAGACCAAGGTGTACACGATGCCGGAGTTCCTGGAGAGACGGTTCGACCAGCGATCGCGATACTACTTCTCGGGGCTACAGGTGGTGTTGAACATCACGGTCGACACGGCCGGAGCGCTGTACGCGGGAGCCTTGGTCGTCCAGATCGTCTATCCGCAGATCCCGTTGTGGCAGTCCGTGCTCGTACTAGGTGTCCTGGCGGGCGTCTACACGATCGCCGGGGGCTTGAAGGCGGTCGTCTACACCGACGCCGTGCAGGCCGTGCTGCTGCTGATTGGCGCCTTCCTGGTGGCCGTGCTGTCCTTCCAGGCGATCGGAGGCTCGTGGTCAGCCGTGGTGGCGACAGTCCCCGCGGATGACTTGTCCATCGTACGGCCGGCATCGGACCCGATTCTGCCGTGGCCGGGGCTGATCACCGGGGTCTTCATCCTGGGGTTTTACTTCTGGGGCACCAACCAGTTCATGGTCCAGCGCACATTAGGGGCGAAGAACCTCGACCACGGACGCTGGGGGGCGCTGTTCGCGGGGCTACTCAAGCTCCCCGTCATCTTCCTCATGGTGTTGCCGGGCATCTTCGGGCGGCTGCTGTACTCCGCGGCTGAGTACCCGGCTCTGGCAGAGAACCCCGATCTCATCTACCCCACGCTGCTGTTTGACCTGCTGCCGGTGGGCGTCCGCGGGCTCATCGTCACTGCACTGGTGGCCGCGATCATGTCGAGCGTCGACTCGACGCTGAATTCGGCCTCCACGTTGGTCACCATGGATTTCCTCAAGAAGATCAGGCCCCGCGCGTCGAACCGCAGTCTCGTCATTGCCGGCCGCATCGTGACCTTCGCGTTCATGACGCTGGCGATTCTCTGGGCGCCACAGATCCTCAGGTTTCCGAACCTCTGGACGTACCTGCAGCAGATGCTGGCCTACCTGGCGCCGCCGATCGTAACCTGCTTCTTCGCCGGCGTGTTCTGGAAGCGCGCAAACGGGCATGGCGCCTTGGCCGCACTCGTGGTTGGGCACCTGGCCGCCGCACTCATCTTCGGTATGGCACTCTCAGGGTGGGTCATCATCCAGACGCACGCGCTGACGCCCGAGGAGCTCGAAATGGCCGCGGCGGGCACGCCGGTTATACACTTCCTCTATCTTGCGCCGATCCTGCTGGTGATCTCACTCGCCGCTCTCGTAGTCGTGAGCCTGACGACGAAGCAGCCCGAGGCAGAGGTGGTCCGCACGCTGACCTGGTCGCCAGCCATGCTTGCGGAGGAGGCACCTGCCCTTGCCCGCCTGCCGTGGTACAAGAACTACCGCTACCAGTCTGCCGCCATGCTCGTGCTCATTGCGATCCTGGTGATCGTGTGGTGGTAGACGGTGAACGAGGTCAGATCCAAGACGATCGTCGCCGTCGGCGAGGCGCTGTGGGACGTGTTCCCAGAGGGGCGGCGGCCGGGCGGCGCGCCGTGTAACGTCGCCTTCCATACCGCGCGCCTCGGTGATCGCGGTGTGATCATTACGTGCGTCGGGAACGATGCGGCTGGGGCGGAGCTGGTCGAGTTTCTCGACTCCAGAGACGTAGACACGAGCTATGTACAGCGGGACGCCGCCAGGCCCACGGGTACCGTCTCGGTCACGCTCGACGGTAGCGAGCCACGGTACACGATTACCGAGGCCGTCGCCTGGGATCAGATTCCGGCGGACGATGACGCCCGGGCGCTGGCGCGCACGGCGGATGTCGTCTGCGTCGGCTCGCTGGCCCAGCGACACGAAACAAGCCGCGCGGCGATCCAGCAACTCTTGTCAGACGCCCGCGGCCACGCGCTCGTTGTGTTCGATGTGAACCTCCGGCCTCCGTTCATCGACGCCGACGTGATCAATGCCACCATGCGAGCTGCCGACGTCATTAAGATGAGCGAGTCGGAAGTCGCGCAGCTATCGGCCCTCCTCGAGAAGACGTCGCTCATCGAATGGCTGCTCGAGGACATCGGGGTGCGTGCCGTGTGCGTGACTCGGGGAAAGGGCGGCGCCTCCATGACCACGCTGCGAGGAACGGTCGCCACCCCCGGCATGGAGATCGATACGTCCACGGGTGATGCGGTGGGCGCGGGCGACGCGTTCACTGCGGCGATGGTACATCAGCTGGTTCGCAACGCCACACCGCAAGAGACCCTGCACGCGGCGAATCGGTACGCGGCCCTCGTCACAACGAAGAAGGGCGCCATGCCGGTGATCTCGTCCGAGGAGCTCGTGGGCGTAGGCTTGTGATTCGGCCACGTTGCGCGCTACACCACCACGACGGCCTCGTATGGCAGCAGTTCGAGAATCCCCGCCACCTCGTTGTCTTCGTTCGGGGGGTGTGTGGACACAGCGATTCGGCCGGCGAATCCCGCGGTGTCAACGGAGCGTGGTTGGGCTGAGAAGTTGAGGGCGATGAGCAGCCGCTCGGCTCCCTGGGAGCGTTCGAAGACGAAGCACTCGGACGGAACCGAATCCACGGGCAGATAGGCCCCGGTTCTGAGAGCCGCTGAGCCCCGTCTGAGCGATAGCAGCCTGCAGTACAGGTTGAGAAGTGACTCCGGATCCCGAAGCTGGGATGCGACGTTCCGCACGGTGTACTCACTCCCAATCGGCAGCCATGGTTCTCGGGCGGGCGTGAACCCAGCGGCATGATCCGGCGACCACTGCATCGGCGTACGGCAGCCGTCGCGACCCAGGCCCGGTTCCGCTACGCCCCAGGGATCTTGTTGTCGGTCGGGCGCGATCTCGGCTTCCCGCATTCCGAGCTCGTCACCGTAGTACAACGTGGGCGATCCGCGCAGCGTGAGGAGCAGCACCGCCGCCTGGCGGCTCCCATGCTCGCCGAGTCTGGTGGCCAGGCGTTGGTCGTCGTGAGTGCCCAGCACGTAGTTGGGCCACGCGCCCTGCGGAATGGCCGCCTCGATGCTGTCCACGACCGCTCGAATGCCGGCCGTCGTCCAGGGCGCCTTCAGGAGCCCGAAGTTCGTCGGCATGCTCAGCTCGTCGAGATCCTGGCCGTAGTACGAGGCCAGCTCCTTCCAGTCGAAGATGTGCATCTCACCCAACGCCGTGCGAGCGGGCTCGTATTCATCCAGCAGCGCACGCAGCTCGCGATAAACCAGATGGACGTCCGCGTGACCCTGGTCATGCAGGTGGAGCTGCGCGTCGTAGGCACCCAGCGCTTTGTGGATTCCCGGTGAGCCAGCGGCGTTGGGTGGGTTGTCCCGC
Organism: Gemmatimonadota bacterium; assembly: GCA_039584015.1. GTDB lineage: Bacteria > Gemmatimonadota > Gemmatimonadetes > Gemmatimonadales > GWC2-71-9 > WVYX01. Next base: position 9,820 of record JBDGYO010000059.1, read on the forward strand.
CCAGCGGGGTCCTTCATGACGAAGTGCACCGCATCGATGCGGAGCCCGTCGACGTTTCGATCCAGCCAGAACCGCACGTTGTCGAGCATCGCTGCTCTCACCGCCTCGTTGCGCCAGTTCAGATCGGGCTGCTCCTTCAGGAAGGAATGCAGGTAGTACTGCCCGGTCCCATCGTCCAACTCCCACGCAGAGCCGCCGAACACGCTGAGCCAGTTGTTGGGCGGCGAGCCGTCCGGCTTCGGGTCCCGCCATACATACCACTCACGGCGGGGGTTCTCGCTCGAGCTCCGTGATTCGAGGAACCAGGGGTGCCGATCCGACGAGTGATTCGGCACGAAGTCGATGATCACCTTCAGACCCTGGTCGTGCGCGCGCGCCACGAGCCGATCGAACGTCGCGAGATCGCCGAACAACGGATGCACGTCCCGATAATCCGACACGTCGTACCCGAAGTCCGCCATCGGCGAGGGATAGAACGGCGTTATCCAGATCGCGTCGACGCCGAGCGTATTGCTCAGGTAGTCGATCTCGTCGATGACACCCTGGAGGTCGCCGACGCCGTTCCCGGTCGTGTCCTTGAAGCTCCGGAGATAGATCTCATACACGACGGCGGTCTGCCACCACTCGTGCTGCTTTCGATCGGACAAGAGAACAGCCTCCGTGAATCGCCGCTGTGGCTGGGCCGAGGGCTTGTGAGACAGGACTGATCGATTCTCGTGGTCATTGACCTTCGGCTCTCTGTGAGACCGTTCGGTGGTGAAGCGGTTCAGTGGCTGAGCACGGACCGAAGGTGCTCCACGACATCCGTCACGAACCCTACCTCGACTGTCGGATTTCCCAGAGGACATGCCCGCCAGCACACGGCTAAGCACCTGGGTCAGGCGGGGTTACGGAGTGTTGCTGGGGGTGGTTGAAGGATGCCGCCCTCCCCCCAGCTGGCCGGTGCGCCGCTTGGTGGACCGCGTCCCGCCGGGCCCCACCACCCCGGGAGGCGACGTTCCCGGAGACCTACTCGGGTTGGACCTTGTAGACCTGGTCGTGCGGCCGGGTCCGCTCCACCACCTGGATCGCGATCTCGTCCCCGACCTTCGCGGCCTCCACCTTCTGGTGCTCCACCTCCATGGAGGTCACCCGCTCGGTGAAGTCGGTCGTGTGCCCCACGAAGTGAACCTCGTCGCCGACCGCGACCCCCCCCTCCGTGACCTTCACGACGGCCACACTCGGCCCCTTGAAGAAGTGTGTCACCGTTCCGATGAGCTGCTCGGCCATTGCCCCTCCCTGA
>JBDGYO010000060.1:0-11089 GCA_039584015.1 Gemmatimonadota bacterium
CCGCGCGATCCTGCTCGCGCTATGTGTCGCCGACGCTATCGGCTTTGCCGTTGCCCTGGTCGGCCAGCTCGGCGGGGTCGTGAATGCACTTGGCTGGTCAACGGTCGCGATCTACCTGGTGCTGGCGTTGGGATTCGGGTATTTCCGGTTTGGGAAGCAGGCTGTGGCCTGAGGAGGGATGTGCGAGCGCCCGGCCCCGCGCCGGGCGCTGACCTGAACGGCACGACGATCACGGCACACACACGGTGTGGCCGGCGATCCAATGCCGCCCACGCGCTCTCACAAAGTAGTCTCGGGTTCCGAAGCCCCACGGGATTTCCACCAGCCAGGCCTTAGCCTCGACGCTCTCGTAGTCGTTGGGGCTGTCCCAATCGATATCAGATCCGGCACGATTGTCCTGGAACAGGGGACCGCTCTGGTTTCCCGGATAGACCCAGGGGTGCAGTTCGGCGTAGTCCACGCTTCCTTCGACGAGTTGGCGAAGGGAGGGTATTGGACGTCGGCGCCAGGCGGCGAGCCCCGCGCCGATGATGACCGCAGCCTGGCGTCTACTATGGCAGGGACGTTCGGGAACAAAGGGCGGCATACGGCGTAGCATAATCGCTGGTGGCGCCGAACGGTGCGCCAAAGATGCCACAAAAAGAGACGGGAGGGGCGATGAAAAGACTGGCGTTGGGATTGCTGGTGGCAGCGGCGGGCGTCGCGTGCTCGGATGGTGTGACGGGGCCTGAGGAACTGAGCGGCGTGTACGTGTATCAGGCGACGGATTCGACTGGCACGGTCCTGCTCATCGGTACGCTCCAGATCCTGTTCCACGACGATTCGTCAGTCAGCGGCAGCTGGGGGATCGAACGGGCACCGGACGCCGATATCGACACCGAGGTTGGACCGCAGGTCGGTGAGGGAACGCTGCAGGGTCAGTTGAGTGCAGAGGACCTCGTTCTGGACTTGAACCCCGGCAGCGCGGACAACAACGTCTTTCTGGCGGGCGCACTGGTGCGGGGGAGCCCGGCGCCCCGACTCGCCGGAGATTGGAGCCACTCCACGCTTGCGGGAGCGGTCACTGCGGGCCACTTCACAGCGACCAGGCTGCCGTCGGCGATGGAGTAGCAGGCCTTGAGTACGCTGCGCCACGAATAGCCGGAAGAGCCGCCAAAGCGAATCGAGCAAGAGCCGACGCGCTCCGAGCAAGTTGCCCCGCCTGGGATCGAACCAGGACTCTTCTGATCCAGAGCGTCGGCGCTAAGGGCTTCAAACCCGGCAAAATGTCACACTGAACGCGAGTTCGTGTCGTCCTTTGCCGGGGTTTGAGGCCAAATTGCCAGCTTCACACGACAAAATGTCGTGTCAAATGTCGTGATTTGCCGTGTCAGACCACGCGCACAAGATAGCGCCCGGCGCGGGGCCGGGCGCTGCCCACAAGCGGCAGATAGAGTCCATCGCTGATGGTGTACGCAACGGCTGTGCCGTCCGGCGAGACGGCGACCCGCCCTACAGTGCCACTGCTGACCGTATGCACGGCGACGCAGGCGTAGCGCGCGCGCTCCTTCGCGTACCACGCCTCCCACAAGATCCACTGAGAGGGTGCCTATCCGAGTACCACCTCGACCAGGTGCTCGCCACCGTCGTCGGACAAAGGCACGAGCGCTTGTCCCGGAAGCAGGGTTCCGTCAAGCCTGACTCGCGACACCCCTCGACAGACTCCCTTCGGGTTCTGGACCGTGATCCGATAGACAGTGTCGCCGTGACGGTAGGTGATCGCGAAGCCCTTCCACCCCCGAGGAATGCACGGATCGATGCGGAGGGCGGAGCCTCGCTTCCGCAATCCGAGGATCCACTCTAGCCCCGCGCGGAAGAGCCAACCCGCAGCCCCGGTGTACCACGTCCATCCACCTCGTCCTACATGGGGAGGCTCGGAATAGACGTCTGCGGGTACGGCGTACGGCTCCACCTTGTACCGGTGAACGTCCGCACGACGGCTCGCGCGATAGATCGGGCTTAGCACGTTGAACAGATCGACGGCCTTGTCTCCCTCACCCAGCATGGCGAACGCCACGACCGACCAGATCGCGGCATGGGTGTACTGCCCGCCGTTCTCCCGGATGCCGGGGAGGTATCCCTTGATGTATCCAGGGTCCATGGGGGTCTGATCGAAAGGTGGGGAGAAGAGCAGCACAAGGCGGTCCTCCCACCGGACGAGCCGCCGCTCTACGCTCTCCATGGCCCGCCGTGCCCGCTCCTCATCGGCGGCCCCGGAGAGGACCGCCCAGGACTGGGCGATGGAGTCGATCTGGCATTCGTCGCTCTCCGCCGATCCGAGCGGTGCACCGTCATCGAAGAAGGCGCGCCGGTACCACTCACCATCCCAAGCCTCCCCCTCCAGCGAAGCCTGGAGGGACACGGCTCGCTCCCGCCACCGTTCCGCACGCTCAAAATCGGCACGAACATCCGCGATCCGGGCGAACTCGGTCAGGTTCACGTGGAGGAACCAACCCAACCAGATGCTCTCTCCCCGACCCTCGTGGCCGACACGGTTCATGCCGTCGTTCCAATCCCCGGCCCCGATCAGGGGAAGGCCGTGGCTGCCCGCGGCGAGGCTGCGGTCCAAGGCCCGCGCGCAGTGTTCGTATAGCGTCGCTCGCTCCTCCGACTGCTCGGGCACGAAGTACGCTTCTTGCTCATGCTCCTCCAGACCTCTCCCTTCGAGCCACGGTACTTGCTCATCGAGCACCGCCCAGTCCTCGGTGATCGTGAGATAGTGATTCACTGCATAGGGCAGCCAGAGCAGATCGTCGGAGATCCGGGTCCGGACCCCGCGTCCCGTGAAGGGGTGCCACCAATGCTGCACGTCCCCTTCCGTGAACTGCCTCGCAGCCGCCCGGAGGAGGTGCTCGCGCACCACGTACGGCCTCGTCATCGCCAGGGCGAGGACGTCCTGCAGTTGGTCACGGAATCCGTACGCCCCTCCGGACTGGTAGAACGCCGAGCGGGCCCAGATCCGGCAGGAGAGCGTTTGGTAGAGCAGCCAGCGGTTGAGGAGGAGGTTCATGGAGGAATCGGGAGTCTCTACCTGAACCGAGCCAAGCACCTGGTTCCAGTGATCCTGGACCTCATTGAGCAGCGCGTCACAATCCAACGCGCGGTAGCGCTCGACCAGCTGTCGCGCCTCCTCGTCGTCGCTTCCCTGGCCCAGCAGAAACAGCACCTCGACTCGCTCCCCCGGCTCCAGCTCCACCTTCGTCTGCAGCGCCGCGCAGGCGTCCAGGCCCGCCCCCGTTCTTCTCGACAGGCCCACTCCCCGCTCCAACGAGGCGGGATGGTCGAGGCTCGCGTTGCGACCCAGAAACTCGAGCCGGTCGCCGGTCCATGAGGTCTGGCGCCCCCCGAGGTCCGCGAACGCGACCCGGTTGGCGAACTCCTCGTTCCACGGATTGCGCGCGAACATGGCGTGGGTCGCGTAGTCGATGTGGGTGACCACGAAGGGAGCGGAGGCGCTCCGCTCGACCCCCAAGACCCACTCGGCATACGCCGTGACCGTGAGCCGCCGCTTGCGGTCGGACCGGTTCTCAAGCGTGAGCCGGGAGACCTTGACCGGATCGCGCACCGGCACGAACTGCAACAGATCCAGCGCTATGCCGTGTGAAACGTGCTCGAAGCGGCTGTAGCCCTGACCGTGCCGGACGACGTAGGGCCAGTTTTCCTCGCGAATCGGGAGAACCGTCGGCCCCCACAACAGTCCGCTCTCCTCGTCCCGCACATAGAACGTCTCGCCCGGAGCGTCGCTCACGGGGTCGTTCGACCAGGGCGTGAGCTTGTTCTCCCGGCTGTTCACCGACCAGGCATAGCCCGAGCCGGACTCCGACACCTGACACCCGAACTCCGGGTTGGCCATGACGTTGATCCATGGGGCCGGAGTCCACTGTCCCTTCCCCAGTACCGTGACGTACTCGCGGCCGTCGGCCGTGAATCCCCCCAATCCGTTGAAGAACATCAGATCCGGCGTGGGAACGGCAACGGCCTCGCCCTTCTCCCGCGGCGCGCGGAGCCGCGGGGGCACCGGTCCCGGTCTCGTGCGCTGCAGCCGGACCACCTGCTCGGACAGCGTGCCCTGACTCGCCAGGATCACGACCCGCGCGGAGGCGAGCAGGAGCGTGTGGTCCTCCTCCGAAAGCAGGTCGAAGCGCAGCAGGAAGACACCTCCGTCCTCGGCGCGCCGTTCCTGGCCGACCGCCGATTGGATCGACTGGACCATTGCCTCGAGCGATGTCTGCAGATCCTGCACGTAGGAGGTCGCCTTCGCGTTGAGGATCACCAGGTCGGCGGGAATGCCCTTCAGGTACCAATACTCGTGCGCCCGCACGAGCTGCCGCACGACGTCTCGTTCCTCCTCCCGCTCGATGCGCACCAGCACGATGGGAAGGTCACCCGAGATGCCATGCGCCCAGAGCCCGGACGCGCCGCGGCGGTTGCCCGCCAGGACCTGCGTCGCCGGACGCAGGGTGGGATCGGCGTAGATCAGACGATTGGCCAGGCGCTGAAAGAGGTGGGCCTCGTCCTGGGTAGTGCGCAGATGGTGGAGCTGCACCTGGGCCTGGGTCCAGGCCAGCGAACTCTCCCGCTCGAAGGTCGCCGGCTGGCGGTACTTCTCTGCGATCTCGAGCGCCTCGTCCCGGGACGGCGCGATCATCGTGGTGAATACGAGATGTGCCGTCCCGCCCGCGGGAATCGCCACGCGGCGGCGCAGGCTCACGATCGGATCCAGCACCGGCCCCGCCGTGTTCGACAGCGGCCCTCCGTCGTTCACCGAGAGCGGCGTCCGGATCCCGCGGCCACGGCCGAGAAAGCGGGCGCGATCGGTTTCGAACTGGACCGGGCCGATCGTCTCTCCCTCGATCGCCACCAGCTGGGCGAGCCAGACTTGGGGTTCGTCCACTGAGCGCGGGCGTCGTGTCGCCAACAGCGTCCCGAGCTCGGGAACGAACTCCGTCTCCACAAAGAGGTTTGAGAAGGCGGGGTGGGCCGTATCCGCCGCCTGCGGAGCCAGCACGACCTCGGCATAGGAGGTGACGTCGATCTCGCGGTCCCGGCTCTCGAGGTTGGTCACCGCCAGCCGGCGCAGCTCGGCGTCGTCCTCCGGGGAAACCACGATCTCGAGGGTGGTCGTCAGTGAGCGATGCGCCTGGATGATCTTGGCGCGGTCCTCGGAGTAGACGACCTCGTAGTGGTCGGCCTCGGTGCCGCTCGGCTGGAAGCCGGCGGACCAGATCTCGCCGGTTTCCGCGTCGCGCAGGAAGATGAATGTGCCCCAGCAGTCACGCGTCGTGTCTTCCCGCCAGCGCGTCACGGCGAGGTCACGCCACCGGCTGAACCCGGCCCCGGCGGCCGTGACCACGGCCGTGTAGCGGCGATTGGACAGCACGTGCGTCCGCGGCGTGATGTCGTGCGGCGACTCGAACCGGCGCAGCGTGGGCAGGACGAGGTCACGCACGTGCGCGGCCACTCGAACCTCTTCACCCCGAGGCCTGGCGACCGCCACCGAGCGCGGCGTCCGCTCCTGCAGCAGCAACTCCGTCGCCTGGACCATGGGATGGGCGTGAAAGTAGCCCTGGGTGCTGCCGTGGTGCACCACGTTGCCGAGGGAGACGACGGTCATTCCCTGGTGGTGGGCCATGTAGGCCCGCACCACGGCCACCCGTTCGTCCTCCGGCAGCCGCGAGGGCGTGTAGTCGAGCGCCTCGTAATAGCCGTAGGCACCGAGCGCGCCGGCCTCTCGCAAGCGGTTGAAGTTGGCCAGGGCTGCCCCGGGATCCACCATGGCGGCGAGGGCAGTCGCGTACGGAGCGACGACCACGTCCTCGAACAACCCCCGCTTGAGCCCCAGGCCGGGCACACCGAAGTCCGAGTACTGGTACGTGAGCTCCAGGTCACGAACGTTGTAACCGGATTCCGATACGCCCCACGGCACCCGTCGCTCCGCACCGTACTGGACCTGGCGTCGCACCACGAGGCGACTGCTGAGGTCGAGCAGGCTCAGAGGCGGCTGGCGCATCACGAGCAGCGGCATCAAGTACTCGAACATTGAGCCCGACCACGAGAGGAGCGCCGCGCCGCGTCCCACCGGTGTCAGCGATCGGCCGAGCCGGAACCAGTGGCGGGGGGTGACGTCACCCTTGGCGATGGCCACGAAGCTCGCCAATCTCGCCTCGGAGGCCAACAGATCGTAGCAGCTGGGATCGAGTACGCCATCGGCCACGCGGTAGCCGATGGAGAACAGCTTGCGCGAGGAGTCGAACAGGAAGCGGAAGTCCATGGTCCGCACCAAGCGCTCGGCCTGGAGCGCGAGGCCGGACGTACGGTGCTCAAGTGCGGCGGCGGCCGCACGGGACGCCTCGAGGTCCTCGAGCAATAAACCCCGGTCTTCGTTCTGCGGTCCCGCGACGCGGCGCTCAATCTCCGCCTCGACTGCACGGCACAGTCCATCGAGTCCCGCCGGCGTGGGGGTCGCGCCGGCCACGATCGCGAGCACCGCCGCGCGGTCGTCCTCCCCCGCTGCCGTCGCCGCCACGGTCTCGGAGCAGAGGCGCGCGCACCAGGGCACCATCGTGGCGAGGTCGCGGGCGTGGCTCCGGACGGAGTCCCGCACCGCCCCGGCCCAGACCGGGACGTCGGACTCGGTTCCTTGCGCGGCGTCGCTTGCGAGCGTGGAGGCCATGTCCAAGAGGGTTTCCGCCTGAGCGTCGAGTTCCGCGAGTCGGCGGGCCCACGCGGGCAGCGATGTTGGAGCGTCCTCCAGCACGGCCAACATCTGCTCCGCGGCCGCACGCAGCTGCTCTACCGTGACCGTCTGCGCGCGCTCCGGGAGCTCGACCTGCTCGACCGCCTCGAGCAGCAGCTCCAACGCGTCGCGGATTCCCGCCAGCACCTCCGGGCCGACGAGCGGACGATGCATCCGCCCGCGGCACGCCTGCGCCAACGCAATCAGATGCCCCGCCAGGTTGCCGCTATCGACCGTCGACACGTACATGGGATCCAGCGGCCGCAGATCCCGGGTGTCGTACCAGTTGAAGAAGTGTCCTCGAAGGCGACGCAGGTTCGTCATGGTCTTCAGCGTCGCCTCGAGTCGCTCCACCATGGCGAGCGTTCCGATCCAGCCGAAGTCGTGTGCCGCCGTCGTGCTCAGGAGATAGAGCCCTAGGTTCGTCGGTGAGGTGCGATGCGCCTCCGTCGGCTCGGGGTCTTCCTGCAAGTTGTCGGGCGGCAGGGCATGGTTCCTCTCGTTCACGAACGCCTCGAAGAAGCGCCAAGTGCGGCGGGCGATCAGCCGCAGGGCGCGCAGCTCCCCGCGCGAGAGCAGCTGCTCGTGCGGGACGCGTGGCGGCAGGCTGATGCGCCAGGCAAGCACGGGCGACAGCGTCCAGAGGACCACCAGCGGCGCGGCCACGGGCCAGGCACCCGGATTGAGCACGAAGACGAGCGCCCCGGCTGCGCCGGCGACGATCACGCCGCGACGCAGGTGTTGGAAGAAGCTCCACAGCTTGAGGTCCACACCGTAGCCCTGGTGTGCGGCCGCGACCCACTCGAGCAGATTCCGCTTGCTCACGTACAGCCGCCAGAGCGTACGGCCCACGGCGTCCACCATGAGCCAGGCCTGGTGGGGGAGCATGGTGATGGCCAGAAGCGTCTGCGTCAGGGCGACGCGGACGTCGTGGTTCACCGCGCGGAAGTGACTGCGCTTGGAGATCCCCCCTCGTCGAGGGACGAGACCGTCGAGGACCGGGATAAACGCCGGCACCGCGAGAGTGCCCGCGAACAGCCCGGTCCAGAGGACGAGCGAGGCAGCGGGCAGCACCCACGCGGCGACCATCATCAGCAGGAGGGACGGCGGCACGAGGCTGCGGCGGAGGTTGTCCACCATCTTCCAGCGGCCGTGAGCCCGAATGTGGAGCCGCTGTCTCCGTCCCTCGGCGTCGCGGGCGCGCCCCAGGATCCAGGGAAGGAGCTGCCAGTCACCCCGCACCCAGCGATGGCTGCGGCGGGCCGCCACCTCGTAGTTGTCGGGGAACTGCTCGAACAGGTCGATGTCGGTTACGAGCCCGGCGCGGGCGAACAGGCCCTCGAAGAGATCGTGACTGAGAAGGGTGTTCTCCGGGACCTTCCCCGCAAGAGCCGTTTCGAAGGCGTCGACGTCGTAGATCCCCTTGCCGGTATACGATCCCTCCTCGAAGAGATCCTGATACACGTCCGAGACCGCGGCGGCATAGGGGTCCACGCCCCCGGGTCCCGAGACGATCCGCTGGTATGCCGTGCTGCGCGGTCCCGTCGGCAGGGACGGCGTGATGCGGGGCTGCAGAATGCCGTAGCCCTGAACGACGCGTCCCAATCGCGCCTCGTAGCGCGGCCGGTTGAGCGGGTGCGCCATCGCGCCAACGAGCTGGTAGGCGGTTCCCTTGGGAAGCCGCGTATCGGCATCCAGGGTGATGACGTAGCGGACGCCGTCGGGCACGGCAGGCGCCCGCCCGTTGATCGCAATGAACGTGGTGTCCGTGGCACCTCGCAGCAGTTGGTTCAGCTCGTGGAGTTTCCCGCGTTTCCGCTCCCAGCCGATCCACTTGCCCTGCTTCTCGTTCCAGAGCCGGCGGCGATGCAGCAGGAGGAACCGCTCTCCCCCTCCCGGAGGGTCCCCATACCGCTCGTTGAGACGCTCGACACCGGCAGCCAGTGCGGCGAGGAGCGGCGCATCGCTCGGCATGCTCTCGTGCGGGGCGTCCGCCCAATCGCTGAGCAGGGCGAAGTAGAAGTCCCCCTCGGGGTTGGCCAGGAAGTGCACCTCGAGCCGCTCGAGCTGTTCCTCGATATCGGCCTCGCTCGAGAGGAGCGTCGGCACGCCGACCATCGTTCGCAGCTCCGCAGGCGCGCCCTCGGCAAGCTCGAGCTTGGGGAGCAGCCCAGGCGGAAGGAGCATCGGCACCAGCCGGTTGACGAGCGATACCGCGACCTCCGACGCCGGCACCAGGCCGAGGATGCCCAGCAAGACGAGGCTCCCGGGGTCCGCACCCGCCCTCCACATCACGATCAGGGGAACGGCAAGCACGACCGCTGTGAGCGCGGCGATCCAGGCTAGGTACCCCGCCGTAGCGAATGCACGCGTGGCACGGCGGAGCCTGAGCCGTAGCGGCACGCGAAACCGCAGGAGCTTCTCGAAGGCCCTCCGGCCAGCGCCAATGAGGTAGTGCCCCGGATCCTCTTCGGCGCGGTCGAGACTGCCCAGCAACGGAGGCTCGGTTTCCGAAGTGCCGGTCTCGCCGGAGCCGCGGAACGCGGGTTCCCGTGCCAGGCGTACGGCTTCCCGTGCCACTTCGATTTCCGAGCGCCGCGATCCGCGCGCGAGCAACTCGATCTCGGTGCGGTACTGGTTCCGCGTCGCGAAGTCCATGGCCGTGAACCCAGGGCTCGCCCGCAGGACCTCGTCCACCGGACTGACACTCTCGAAGAACTCGAGCCAGTCGATGGACGACATCCATCGCATGCTGGTGATGATGTTCCGGACGGTGACGTTGGCGGCGCCCTGGGCCTGATGTTCCCGGTCCACGACCTCATGCACCGTGGTACCTTGAGCGCCCAGCCGCTCGTTGAGCCAAACCAGGGCCGGCATGACCGACTGTTCCTGGTCGCGCAGCCGTTGGACGAGCTCCACCGCGAACCCTCCCACCACCGTGGCGTCGCCCAAACGTCCCAACACGTCATCGACATCTTCCGCCGGCCGACCGCTCAGGCCCAGCAGCCGGTCCGCCAGCTCGTCCGCATGCGCCCGCGCCTCGCGGGCGCTGACGATCTGCTGCGCCAGGCGCCGCACGTTCTCCACCAGAGCCACGCGGAGGTGGATGGCCACCGCCCAGATCTCGCCAATGGAGAACGGCCGGACGCGCTGGTACGCCCGCACGAAGCGCTGCAGCGTGTCCAGCTCGAAGCGGCTGTCGGTATGGGCCACGTAGGCCCACGCCAACCCGTAGACGCGCGGGTATCCCGCGAGGTGGCCTTCGGCGATCTTCGGCAGCAGGCGGTAGTAACTCCCCGGAAGGTGATCCCGGATCTCCCGCAGCTGCTCGTCCACCACGAAGAAGTTGTCGAGCAGCCACTCCTCGGCCGGAGCGATCTCCCGCTTACTCTGGACCGCCTCGACGATGTTGCGGTAGGCGGCCACCAGCACGCGCCCGTTCTCGCGGACCCTGGGGAGGAGCTGCCGTCCCCTGCTGGGCTTGTCGGTAGTGCGCTGCGCCGCCGCCAGGCTCTCGGCGTGCTCCTCCAGCCGTTCGACGCCGAAGATCTCGGCGCGAATCGGCTGCTCCGCCTGAGGCGGAGGGGCGAAGACCGTGTCGGTGGCGTTCACTTGGAGGGTTCCTTCCGCGCAAGCTATCGGGCGACGGCGTGGAGTCCAGCCTTGGCCAGGCGCGACGCGGCGCCCTCCCATTCACCCCTGACGCGGTTACCTGGAGTGAGACTGAAGGGCGTTCGTTCGGAGCGCCAGCGAAGACCGCAGAACGCCGAAACGCGACCCCGGCTCACCCGAAGTCGCGTCGGTAGTTCCCTCAGTTGCGCCACCTGGGATCGAACCAGGACTCTCCTGATCCAGAGGGGGGGCGCTAGGGGGCTCAAACCCGGCAAAATGTCGTACTAAACGCGGGTTCGTGTCGTCCTTTGCCGGGTTTTGAGCGACAAGATGTCGTACTTTGTCGTACTTTGGGGGCACAAATGTCGTACTTTGCCGTGTTTAGTTTCCGATCGCCAGGAGCCAGCGGAACCGCGGATGACCACGCAGCGCATCCACCCTTTTCCCACCGAGTCACATTACTGCGGCAGGTTCATCCGCCGGAGTAGATCCTGAAACCGCGGATCTTCACGCAGGGGGTCGTACATCGGATCCGCACTCAGAAACGGCATCCAGGTATCACGCTCCTCGAAGCCCCGCTCCAGCCAGTCGAGGGCTAGGCTGTTCTCTCCCGCAATGAGATACGACCACGCGATGGTTTCGGGAGGGACGTGCCTCACGCTCCTCAGTGTCGCCAACGTATCGCCCAGGTGGCGCGCCGCC
>JBDGYO010000392.1:0-2814 GCA_039584015.1 Gemmatimonadota bacterium
ACGGGCTCAGCCACCGCCCGCATCTGGTAGAGGTCCTGCGCCCGCACCTCGAGCTTGGCCCCGATGCTGAAGTGGTTGTTCTTCCCGCTTCCCGGCCCCAGGCCGACCAGCTGGAGCTGGAGATAGTGATTGGCGTTGCCGCCGTCATTGCGCAGCAGTCGCAGCCCCTCGGCGGTCGCCACGAAGAAGTCGAGATCCCCGTCCCGGTCGAAATCGGTCGCCGCCACCCGCGCCGCCGCGGTCAGGTCCTGGGGGAGCAGGGCCGACATGTCGGCGAACACGCCGGCTCCCTCGTTGTGGAGTAGCCGGACGCCCGTCTCACCGGCCACCGCCAGATCGAGGTGGCCGTCGTTATCGAAGTCGAAGAACGTCGCGTCCAGCCCGGACATGCCCGAAAGGGTCGCCAGGGCCGAATCGGCGCGGCTGTCCGGCACGAAGTGGCCGTCGCCGTCGTTGGCGTACAGGCGGTGCGACACACCGTCGTGGGCCGCGACGAAGAGATCCAGGTCGCCGTCGTTGTCGTAATCGCCCACTGCCGCGGCACCCGAGCCTACTGTGGTGGCGAGCCCCCATTCCTGCGCGACATCGAGGAAGCGCCCCTGCCGCTGGTTGGAGAAGAGAGCGTTGGTCGTGTCCTCGTTCACCACGAACAGATCGACGTCGCCGTCGTCATCGAAGTCTCCGAGCGCCGCGCCCCGGCTGGCGTGATCGCCGCCCACGATCCCGAGCGCGCCCGCCATCTCCACGAACGTGCCGTCCACGTTGTTGCGGTACAGGGCGTTCGGCCCGCCGTTCGCCACGTAGAGATCCAGATCGCCGTCGTGATCCACGTCCACGAACAGGGCCCCGTGTCCGTAGCCCAGATCGCCCACGCCGGCGCGCCGCGTGACGTCGCGCAGCGAGCCGCCGCCGTCGTTGCGGTACAGCAGATTGCGGCCCGCCCGCGTCACGTAGAGATCCAGCCGCCCGTCGTTGTCGTAGTCGGCGAAGCGCGCTGCGGTCTCCCCGGCGCGCGGTCGCACGCCGGCATCCCGCGTCGCATCGGTGAGCCTCCCCCCGTCGTTGCGCAGCAGCCTGCTCCCGGCCCCTTGCTGCCGCGCCACCACGTACACGTCCGTATCTCCATCCTGGTCGTAGTCGCCCAGCGCGATCCCCGGGGCCACGCCCGAGGTCGCCGGTACCGCATCCAGCCCCACGGTGGCGGTCACGTCGGTGAATTGGATCGCCTCGAGCACCGCCGCGGCCGCGGCGGCTCCGAGCGAGATGTCCTCGCTGAACGTGGTGACGCTCGAGTCGAACGGCCACAGCAGCTCGAAGTTGCCCGCCTGGTAGATCGCCTCCCGCTTCATGAAGTTGTGGAAGATGATCGTCGGCTCGAGTGACTCCTCGGCTCGGCCGGCGCGCATGTGGGCGAGGGCATCGTCGAAGTACGGTTGGGCATCCCGCGGCAGCTCGGCGATCTGCTGACGCAGTTGCTCCATGTGCATCGCAGCGGCGTCCGCACCCGGCTGCCGCACCAGGAACTCCACCAGCTCCAGCCGCGCGACCAGGTTGGCGGGCATCAGCTCCACGACCCGCTGGAGGTACTCGCCTTGCTCGGCACGCACCGTCTGCTCTTCGGCGGTGGCGGTGAGTTGCGCCAGGGCGTAGAGCGCCTTCACGTGCCGCGGGTGTTGCTCAACCAGCCGCGAGAGCTCCGTCCGCGCCTCGACGTTGCGGCCGGTGAGCTCGTACAGCTTGGCCTGCATCAGCCGGATGTTGGGATTCTCCGGGTCGAGCTCCAGGGCCCGCCCGATCTGCTGCGCCGCGTCGGGAAACTGTCCGGTGAGCAGCCGCACGAGACCGAGGTTGGCAAACCCCAGCGCCTCCCGCGGCGCAATCTGCGTGAGCCGCTCAAACTCCACCGCGGCCGAGTCGAGTCGCCCCTCCTCGAAGTGGGCGAGCCCCACGGTGCGGACCGTCAGCATCTCAGGCGTCACGGGCTGCCGTGCCGGCTCGCAGCCACAGACCACGCCCGCCGCCACCATCACAATCGCTGCCTGAGATACGCGCGCCGCAGATGCCATGTCGCCGGTGTTCCTCTCAGTAGCCGCCCAGGAACTTCGGGCGTCCCGTTTCGATCTCAACCAGGTCCACGGATCCCACGCGGTTCCCGCGTTCGTCGAAGCGGATCTCCCCGGTCACGCCCTGCAGGCGGACCGCCGCCAATGCGTCGCGTATGCGGTGCCGGTCCAGCCCGCCGCGTGCGATGGCCTCGAGAATGAGACCCATACCATCATACGCATACGCCGCCGGGGGGCTCGGCTCCACCCCGTACGCCTCCCGGAACTCCTGCGTGAAGGTCAGGCCGGCCGGAGTGTGCCAGTGGCCCGGAGCGACCAGCACCGCGCCCTCTAACGCCTCTCGTGCGGCGGCCGGCAACTCCTCGCTCGCGAGGGTCAGCCCGCCGAACAGCGCCTGTCCCATCCCGGTGGCACGCATGCCACGCGCCAGCGCCACGACGTCCGTCCCGGGCCCGTAGAGCACCGCGCCCGCGATGCGGTGCCGCTCGAGGGCGTCGAGCACCCCCGCGAAGTCGCCGCTTCCCTCCACGAACGAGAGCTGCAGCGGCGCGCTCGACCCGGCGGCAGCAGCGGCGCGTGCGAAGGCCTGCGCCGCAACCCCGGCATCGTACCCGTCACCCGCAACGGTCGCGATCGACCCGACGCCTCGCTCGCCGATCTCGCGCAGCAACGCCTCGGCCTGCTGCCGATCGTCGGGCACGCAGCGGAAGAACCACGGGACATTGATCTGAGTGAGCGTGGGGTCCGGCGC
>JBDGYO010000393.1:0-2809 GCA_039584015.1 Gemmatimonadota bacterium
GTGCCGCCACCGTGCTCCAGGCGACGACGGTGACCGCGAGGGTGACGCAAACTGCTCTGGTCATGGGTGGGGATCTCCTGATGCTGATCCGTTGGTTCCGAACGCTGTGTCGTGATTGGCCGACTGGGAGGGCGGCCCGGCCCGTCGTACAAAGCGCCCGCGTGCGGCTCGAGGTTACCTGCCGCGCTGGGCCGTAGAAAGGAAACCGGATGTCCCGGGGGCGCAACCCGCGCGCCCTTCCATCGCCCCGTCCCGGCACATAACATGACCGGACCTCGCAGAATCACTCATCCGACTCCACGGAGCCCCGAAGCATGCGTTCCCTGATCTCACTTTCCCCGTTCTACGTTCTGGCCCTGCTCTCTGTTGAGGCCGCGCTGCCGCAGCCGGCCCGCGCACAGGTGCACTACGACACCACCCTGTACGGCGCGCTGGAATGGCGCATGATCGGGCCGTACCGCGGCGGAAGGTCCACCGCCGTGGCCGGCGTCCCCGGGCAACCGTACGTGTATTACTTCGGCGGCACGGGGGGCGGCGTCTGGAAAACGGTGGACGGCGGCATGGGGTGGGAGCCCATGACCGATGACACCGACATGGCCGGCTCGATCGGTGCCATTGCGGTGGCAACGTCCGATCCGAACGTGGTCTACGTTGGGACTGGGGAGGCGTGTCCCCGCGGCAACGTCTCGCCGGGCAACGGCATGTGGAAGTCCACCGATGCCGGCAAGACGTGGAGCCGGTCGGGGCTGCCCGAGGCGGGGCAGGTGGGTGCCGTCGTGGTGCATCCCCGTGATGAGAACCTGGTCTACGTGGCGGCGCTGGGGCACATCTTCGGCCCCAACGAGCAGCGCGGCGTGTATCGCTCGAAGGACGGCGGGCAGACGTGGGAGCGGATCCTGTACCGCGATGAGAACGCCGGCGCCGTGGATCTGATCATGGATCCGTCGAATCCGCGCGTGCTGTACGCTGCCTTCTGGCAGGTGCGCCGCATGCCGTATGCGCTCGAGAGCGGTGGTGCGGGGAGCGGGCTGTTCAAGTCCACCGATGGGGGCGACACCTGGACCGAGATCACGAGAAACGACGGGCTTCCCAAAGGCGCGATCGGCAAGATCGGGATCGCCGTTTCCCCCGTGAACCCGGAACGCGTGTGGGCCATCGTCGAGGCCGAGCAGGGGGGCGTGTTCCGCTCCGACGACGCCGGCGATACCTGGACCAAGGTGAACAGCGACCGCAGTCTGCGGCAGCGCGCCTGGTACTACACGCACATCTATGCCGACCCGCAGGACGAGGAGACCGTCTACGTGCTGAACGTGCGGTTCCACAAGTCGGTGGACGGCGGCAAGACGTACACCACGATCTCGGTGCCACACGGCGACAACCACGATCTGTGGATCGACCCCAACGACGGCCGGCGCATGGTCAGCGCCAACGACGGTGGCGCTGACGTGAGCTACAACGGCGGGAAGACGTGGACCCGCCAGGACAACCAGCCGACCGCCCAGATGTACCATGTCACCACGACGGCCGACTTTCCTTATAGAGTGTGCGGCGCGCAGCAGGACAACAGCACCATGTGCATCGCCAGCCGCACCACCGGCTTCGGGATCACGACGCAGGACTGGCACCGCGTGGCCGGCGGCGAGAGCGGCTACATCGCCGTGCGGCCCGACAACACGGACATCACGTACGGCGGCTCCTACGGGGGGTACCTCACGCGGCACGACCGCAGCACCGGCCAGAACCGCATCATCGCCGTGTGGCCCGACAACCCCATGGGGTGGGGCGCCGACAGCCTGCGGTATCGCTTCCAGTGGACCTTCCCCATCATCCTGTCGCCGCACGACCCCGACGTGCTGTATGTGACGTCGCAGCACGTCCATCGCACCACCAACGACGGGCAGTCGTGGGAGACGATCAGCTCCGACCTCACGCGCAACGACAAGAGCATGCAGGGGCCCTCGGGCGGGGCGATCACCAAGGACAACACCAGCGTCGAGTACTACAGCACGATCTTCGCGCTGGCGCCCTCGCCGCACGATCCCAACGTGATCTGGGCGGGCAGCGACGACGGCCTGGTGCACGTCACGCGGGACGGGGGCCAGACGTGGGACGACATCACGCCGCGCAGCCGGGATCTCCCCGAGTGGGCGCTCATCAGCATCATCGAGGTGTCACCGCACGACCCCGGCACGGCGTACGTCGCCGCCACGCGCTACAAGCTGGACGATTTCCGGCCCTACATCTTCAAGACCACCGACTACGGCCGCTCGTGGCGCCGCATCGTGGACGGGATTCCCGCCAACCACTTCATCCGGGTGGTGCGGGAGGACGTGACGCGGCCGGGCCTGCTCTACGCCGCCGGAGAGTTCGGGGTTTACGTCTCGTTCGATGGGGGCGCCCACTGGCAGTCGCTGCAGCTCAACCTCCCCGTGGTGCCGATCCACGACATGGTGGTGCACGGCACCGATCTCGTGCTGGCCACGCACGGGCGCAGCTTTTGGATCCTGGACGACCTCACGCCGCTGCACCAGCTCGGCGCCGAGGTAGCGCGGGCGGACCGTCACCTGTTCGAACCCCGAGACCCGGTGCGGTTTCGCAGCTTTGGCGGCTTCAGCGCGCCGGGAGTCGGTGCCAATCCCACGAGCGGCACGTGGGTCTTCTTCTATCTAAAGGAGAAGCCGGAAGGCGAGGTGACGCTCGAGTTTCTGGAGGCCGATGGCGACGTCATCCAGACGTACTCCACCAAGGCCAAGGAGCGTGGTGACCGGCTCGAGGTGGAGGACGGCATGAACCGCTTCGTGTGGAACGG
>JBDGYO010000061.1:0-11537 GCA_039584015.1 Gemmatimonadota bacterium
CCTCGGGATCGTGCGCGATCGCCGTGGCCGGCTCGTGCCACGGATGCTCCGGGGGAACCGGGCCGTGCGCCACGCTCCCGAAACCGTAGAGGTACGCCTGGACGATGAGCTCCCGATCGAGTGCCATCGTGAGCGCCCGCCGCACGCGCGCGTCATCGAACGGCTCCCGCCTCAGGTTCCACACCAGCGCGTACACCAGCATGATGGGATATTCGACGACCGCGAGGCGGGCGTCCTGCTCGACGAACGCGGCGTGCGCTGGGGCGATCCCGGCGAAATCGAGCTCACCCGACGTGAGCGCTGCCAGCTTGGTGGCCGGCTCGTCCACCACCGCCACCACGAACCGCTCGACGGCGGGGCGCCCCAGCGCCGCCGGAAAATCCTCGCTGCGGCGGAACACCCATCGCTGATTGGGCCGGTGTTCCACGAACTCGAAGGGACCGTTACCCACGGGGGCGCCGTTGAACGGCGCGCGGCGAATCTCACGGGGACCGAGCCCGACGAAGTGGGACGCCGGGAGGATCGCGAGGTCGGTGAGCACATCGGGAAAGGTAGGTTGGGGACGATCGAACTGCACGCGGACGGCGAAGGAGTCGAGCTGAGTGACCTCGACGATCGATGCCAGATCGCGCGCCCGCGGATAGGCGACGGCCCGCTCGCGGGCCATCTCCAGTGTCCACACCACGTCCTCGGCCGTGGTCGGCGTACCGTCGTGCCACCGCACGTCGCGCCGCAGCTCGAAGGTCAGCGCGTCACGGTCGTCGCTCCAGTCCCACCGCGCCAGCCGCGGCATGGGACGCAGCCCGGCATCGTAGGCTGCCAGTGTCAGGAAGAGCGCGTGCTTCTGCACCGCCTTGGCCAGGGGATGCACCGTGACCAGCGAGTTGATCGATTGGAGATCGGCACCCGACGCGTAGAACACCGCACGCTCCCGCTCCGCACCCCGCTCCACGGTGCAGCCCACGACCAGGAGCATCAGCAGGCTTGACGCCCATGCGCGCACCGAGCGAGTGTAGCGCATGCTCAGTCGGATCGTCCGGCGTCTCGGCCTCGGGCTCGGCATCGTCTTCGTCGTCGTCACGCTCACGTTCATTCTGATTAGTCTCGCCCCCGGCGATCCCGCAAGGCTTTGGGTCGGACCGGGAGCCGGTCAGGAGGAACTCGATGCAGCCCGGCGCGCGCTGGGCCTGGACCGCCCCGTGTTCGTCCGCTACGTGATCTGGCTGGCCGATTTCGCCCGCGGCCAGTGGGGAACGAGCCTCGCACAGCAACGGCCCGTCCTCCGTGTCATCGCCGATGCCCTGCCGCACACGCTGCTGCTGTCGGTGAGCTCCCTGCTGGTGACCTACCTCTTCGGCCTGCTCATCGGCGTCGTTCAGGCCATGAAGCGTCGCTCGCTCCTCGACACCGGACTCACCGTGGGCACCCTGCTGATCTACGGCATGCCGGCATACTGGCTTGCCATCATGCTCGTGCTCGTGTTCGCCTATGGCGCGGCCCGGTTCGACTGGCCGGTCTGGCTCCAGTTCCCCGCGCTTGGCGTGGCCGGGCTGGACGCCGATTTTCTGGGTCCGTGGGACCGGTTCGCTGATCGCGTGCGACACCTGACCCTGCCGCTGGCGACTCTGGGAGCGATCGGCGCCGCCGGGACGGCGCGGTTCGTCCGCAGTTCGGTGCTCGACGTGCGGGGCCAGGAGTTCGTCCGCACCGCGCGGGCCAAGGGACTTCCTCCCACTAGGGTGGAGCTGCGGCACGTGCTGCGCAACGCGCTCCTCCCCGTGGTGACGCTGCTCGGCCTCTCCCTCCCCGCCCTGTTTTCCGGCACCGTATTCGTCGAGGTGATCTTCGCCTGGCCGGGCGTGGGTCGGGTCATGGTGGACGCGGTCGGGGCACGCGACTACCCAGTGGTCATGGCCACCACGGCCATCTTCGCCGTGCTGGTGATAGTGGGGAACCTGCTGGCCGATCTCCTCTACGCCGTGGCGGACCCGCGGCTCCGAGGCACGACACGATGAGTGGGTTCCGCGTTCTCCTGCGCGACGGCCGCGCGGCAGCCGGACTCGTGATCCTCACGGGCTTTGGCGTCCTCGCGCTGCTGGCGCCGCTGCTCGCACCGGCCGACCCGCTGGCACAGCACGACGTGCTGGCCACACGGTTCCTCGCCCCCTTCACCGAGGGACCCGACGGCGTGCGGTACTGGCTCGGGACCGACGCGTTCGGACGGGACGTCTTCTCACGGCTGCTGTACGGGGCGCGCATCTCGCTGGCCGTGGGCCTGCTCTCGGTAGCCGTGTCCGTGCTCCTCGGGACACTGATCGGCGTGCTCGCCGCCGCACTCGGTGGCGTCACCGAACGCGGCCTCATGGCGGTGACCGACGCGGCCCTGGCCATGCCCCGCATCGTGCTGCTGCTCGCCCTCGTCACGCTGTGGGAACCGAGTCTCACGTTGGTGGTGCTGGTGCTGGGCTTCACCGGGTGGATGCCGGTCGCGCGACTGGCAAGGGCCGAGGCGAAGGGCGTCCTGCAGCGGCCCTACGTGGAGGCGGCCCGGGCCTCCGGCATAGGTCGCGGGCGGCTCGTGTGGCGCCATGTGCTTCCCAACGCGACCGCGGCCGTCATGGTCGCCGCAGCCCTGGGCGTGGGCAACGCGATCATGCTGGAGGCCGGACTGTCGTTCCTGGGGCTCGGCATCCCGGCCCCCGCTCCCTCCTGGGGCAACATGATCGCGAGCGGACGGGAGGCGCTCGTAAACGCACCCTGGGTCGCGACCTTCCCGGGCCTGGCAGTGGCGGCGACGGTGATCGCGACCAGCCTGATCGGGGACGGGGCGCGGGACGTGCTCGATCCGCGTACCCGCGAGCGGAGCGCAACCATATAGCGTCTTCGCGGGTAGAGCAGATGGATCGCAGCACTGCCAAGTGTTCGGGAGGAGGGGTGTGATGGTCGGATCGCGCGTGCGGGCGCTCACCCGCGTTCTCGGCACCACGGCGCTCCTCCTTGGGGGTGCGGCTCCGGCGCTGTCCGCCCAGACCTTCATCGGCCAGATCCTGGACGCCCAGTCCCGGCTCCCCCTCGCCTCGGTCAGCGTCCAACTCAGCGACAGCACCGGTACGACGCACCTGGAGGCCACCACGGATGCCACAGGGAGGTTCACGTTCCACCTGGGACGGCCCGGCACCTACGTCATTCGTGCGGACGCCGCCGGATACACGAGCTTCATCTCAGAGCCCCTGAGGCTCGCCGAGCTGCAGACCCGGACAATCGAGATCCACATGCCGAGCGTGGTCACCCAACTCGATCCCGTGGTCGTGACCGGAGAGCGGGCGCCCAACAGCATCGGCCTGCAGCGGTTCGAGGAGCACCGCCAGCGGGGCCTCGGCTACTTCCTGGAGCGCCAGGACATCGAGGAGAAGGCGCCCAACACGTTCACCGACGTGATGTGGGGTATCCCGGGCGTCCAGGTGGTACCCATGGAGGACACCGCCAGGCCCATCAATGCCCCACCCATGCGTCCCGGTACCACAACCCTGCGGATGCGCGGCAACATGGACTGCGCACCTTCGCTGTACATCGACGGGATGTTGTTCGGCAACGTGGATTACGTGTCGGACGGCGGGATCGACGACCTCGTCTACGCGCCCGACGTGGAGGCCATCGAGGTGTATCGCGGCGCCTCCGAGGTTCCGCCCGATCTGAACACGGGTGCACCCGGGTGTGGCGTGATCGCGGTGTGGACGCGGCGAGACCGATCGGACGACCAGCGAGCAGACAAGCTGCTGAGCGCTGGCGTGGGACTGACCGTGCCACTCGACCGAGGGATCCTGCAGGTCGTCTCGCGGGCCGGTCCCTGGGACCGCTACCGCTTCACTATGCGATTCCGTTTGGGGATCTACGAGACGAGTGGCACGCTCGGACCGGAGACGCCCCTCCCACCCGACGTCGAGTCTGAGAAGTCGGAGTACATCTCTGCGTACTTCGGGGTGCAGGGACCGCCCCTGCTCCTACCGTGGAAGCGCACCGCCTACATGCGCGTCGCCGGCGGCGGCACCTTCTACGGCCCGCACCATCTCTCGCGCGACCAGACGGAGGTGCGCACCGACCCGCGCGTGGGCGTGGGCGCGGAACTCGCCCTGGGATTCCGCGTCCCGCGAGGCTCCCCGCGGCCGTGGGTGGAGCTGGGGGTGACGTCGGAGTACGTGTTCGGGGCGGGCTGGGACGTGGCCGGCCTGCTGCTGCTGTTCGGCCTCGAGTTCGGCAGCCTCTAGCGGCCGCTACTCCTCTTCGTCACCCAGCGGCGTCTCGCGTAGCCCCCGCTTCAGGACTGGGTGCTGCCGCAGGAGATACCACCCCATCACGACGGCGGCTGCCAAGCTGACTGCGCCGATCTGCCACCATCCCGATCCCGCCAGCAAGGGCTGCGCGAACAGCAGCAGCGCCGCGTAGATGTGTGCCGCCACGAAGACCAGCAGGAAGAGGATCGCGTAGCGGGCTACTGGATACTCCTCCGCCTTGGTGACGAGCCAGGAGGCCAAGACCCCGAGCGCCACGAACGCCAGCACGTGAACCATGTTGTATGCCAGGATCGGCCCCGCCGTGATCTCCAGCGCCGCCGGATCTTCGAGACCGTAGAACAGCACCGCTCCGAACATGGCAGGCGTGTAGAACGGTGAGTGACCCATTGCCAGGTTGACCAGCGCGAACAGCAGCACCACCGTGAGATAGCCAAACAGGCCGGCGAACATGCCGCTCGTCAGGAGGATCTTCGTCTCATCGCGCATGGCGCCTCCGCCGTTTAGAGCTCCGTCAGGGCGAGCTGCTCGACGAGTAGCGTTACCACCTCCCGCGGCCCGGCATCGAACACGATGCGGTCGCCCTCGTCGGACACGGTGAGCTCCCGCACCCGTGTCTCGTCCAACCGGCAACGATGCGCCCGCTCGATCTCGAACGGGAGGGTCCAGCGGCCACTCACCGGCTCGGCGGTGAGGTTGATGCACCGTAACACCAGCGCCGTGCCGTCCTCGCTCGGCTTCGCCGCCTTGAACGCCAAGCCCTCGCCCGAGAGCGCCGGCCCGTGCACGGCCTCGGGCGCGTTGATGGCGTACGGCAACATCAAGCCGCCGAGCGGCGCGTGGAACTCCTCGGCGAGCCGCTCGAGCTCATCCCACTCGGCCGGCGTGCCTGCCTCTCCAACAGATGCCGTCGTCACCGCCAGCTCCGCCCGGAACCGACCGCGCTCCTGCGCCTGGGGCGTGGCCGTGGGCCAGCCGGCGTGTCCCGGCCGCGCTGCGAGCTCTCCGCGCGACAGGTCCCCGACCGACCGCAGCACGGTCACGGCGATGGTCCCGTCGCCGGTCAGCTCGTACTCGTAGAGTCCCCGCGCGAACACGGTGAGGCCACCGGGGACGCTCACGTAGCGGTGCGCCGGCGCCGTGTCGACGGGCCACTCGCGCACTGACTCGGAGCGCGGCTCCACTGGCCGCCGCTCGACGGGACCGAACTGCATGTCGGCGACGTACTCCCCCCGCGGAATACCCTCCGGTAGCGGGAAGTGCAGCCGCAGCCGATGGTCCCCGGCCAGGTTCACACCCTCGACGACGAACCGTACGAGGCGCGACCCCGCATCCAGACGAGCGTACACCGTTCCGCGGACCCGCCCGGGTATCTCGAAGTCGCGGTCAACGGCGGCGACGAGTGGGCCACCCCAGACCTCTCGCACCCTGCTCCACCGCGCCTCGCGCGGAGCGTCGCCTTCAACCGGCTGGAACGTGTACGTATCGCCGTCATCGCGCTCGCTCACCACGGTAGCGAGCCGCGGCAGCCGAAGCGAAGCGCGACGATCGCGCAGGTGGAATCCGCCCTCCCGATCCGCTCCCACGTCACCCCACTCGGCCGCCACCCGACGGCGCCCGGTCACCCACACCTGGTGGCGCTCCTGCTGCGGCGGCTTCCACTCGCGCACCTCATAGCCACGCATGCCCAGTGCGGGGACGTCGCTCGCCTCAAGGGCCACGCGAAATGCCGCCACCTCGTGCTGGATCGGATAGTCCGACCGGCTGTCGAGTCGCTGGTAGCCGCGGTACCAACCGAGCACCTGCATCGGGACGGGAGCACCGTCGGCCCCGATCACCGCGGGCGGCGCCGGCCACTCGGGCGCCGCTTGCCGTTCAGACGCAGGCCGCCCGACCACGACGCGCTCCCGCGGGATTGTGAGCGTCGCCTCGACCACGCCGCCGCGGGAATGCGCCGAGGGATTCGCCACCACGAGCGTCGGCGACCAGCGGTCCTCGGCACGCCGCGCCCGGGCGCGATCCTGTCCCAGCCGGTCGTGCAGCGCATCCAGCAGGATCCCGCGTGCCTGTGTGGTCACGCGCTCGGCGCGCGCCGCGCCATCGCGCGCCACCGCATCGCTCGTCGTCCCACAGATCGTGTCGTGGAAACTGTTGCGCAGGTGCTCACGCCAGGCCGCGGCCAGCACCGGGATGCGGTCAGCACCACCCTCGACTGACGCCAGCGCCGCCTGCGGCTCCGCCCAGCGCAGCAGCAGCCGCTCACCCTCGGCCACGGCCTGCTTGAGCCGGACCCGCGCCGAGAGCGCCCCTTGCAGCACCCAGGCATACCGCGGCGAGAAGCGCAGCTCACCGCGCACTTCCGGCGCGTCCACCTGCTGCGGCAGCGCCGCGAAGTACTCCGCCGGCGAGCCGAGCGCAAACTCGTAGCCGCCAGCGAGATCGCCGAGCTGCACCACGACTTGCTCGAGGTTCGGCTGCAGGACGTGGTGATCGGCGCCGTTCATGGCGAGCAGCACGGGCGCCGTCGCACGCCCTTCCAGCATCTCGCGCATCGCCTCCCAGCGTCGCGCCAGCTCCTCGGGATCCTCCGGGAGGTTCACCGCGATCTCGAATCCGGCGGGCGGGAAGTGGTAGGTGAGCACGGAGCGGCCGTCGGGTCCGACCCAGCGAAACAGGTCTCGTTCCTGGCCCGGCTCGCCGCCGTAGCCCCGCAGCACCATGGCGTGCTCGATGCCGAACCCCGCGAGGATGGTCGGGAGCGCCGCGGGATGGCCGAACGCGTCGGGGCTGTACCCCACCGCCATCCAGCCACCGTGGCGCCGTCCGTCCGCCTGTCCGACGAGCAGGTTGCGCACCAGCGTCTCGTCGGAGCTGAGCAGCTCGTCGGCCAGGACGTACCACGGTCCCACCAGGAGCTGCCCGGCTCGCACCAGAGCCTCCACCCGGGCGGCGTACTCCGGCCGCACACTGAGGTAGTCCTCCAGCAGGATCGTCTGGCCATCGAGGAGGAACCGTCCGGTGGGTTGCGACTCCAGTCGGGCGATCAGGTCATCCAGCAACTCCACGAGCCGCTGGCTGAAGCGCGCTTCCGGCTCGTACCACTCGCGATCCCAGTGAGTGTGGGGAACGATGATGACTCGGGTCACCGCAGCCCGAGTTCAGCCTTCGCACTCGCCGGCAGGAGCGGTGTCAGCTTCGCGATCGGCACCGCGAACCCCATGCCGACCGCTTCGCGCAGGCCCGCCCGGTGAACCGCCACGACCTCACCACCGGCGTTGAAGATCGGGCTCCCGCTGGAGCCGCCTACGGTGAACCCATCGAAGTTGACGACGTCCGCCGTCACCTTGCTGAAGATACCCGCGCTCATCGAGGTGCGAACGGTGCGCGTCGCGTCGAGCGCGTTGCCCAGGCCGGCTGGAAACCCGATGAGCGCCGCCGGCTCCCCCTGCTTGGCGTTCTCGCCGGTCCAGTCGATCTGCGCGACATGCGGTCCGGTGAAGCCGGTCACCCGCAGCACCGCGAGGTCGGGACCGGACGCTTGCGCGACAGCCACGAACTCGGCGCGCTGCATGAGCTTCTGGTCGGCCATCGTGACGTATACCGAGTCGGGGGTGCGTCCCTGGTGCAGCACGACGTGGCGATTGGTCACGAAGTAGCCGGAGGGTGTGATGGCAAAGCCCGAGCCGTCGTAGATCTCGCTTCCGACGTACGCGGTCACCAGACCGATCGCGCTCTGGTTGGCCTGTGCGACGGCGGCCAGGTTGGAGCCGCGCATCGCCCGCATCTGGGAGCCGATCTGAGTGGAGCGCTCCTCGGCGTCCCGCACGGCCTCGCGCAGCGAGTCGAGCAGTGCGCTGGACGTTCCGGCGGTGCTCGCCCGGTTCAGCTCGCTGCGCAGGCTCGCGAGCTCGGCCTGCGCCGCCCGGTTCGCCGAGTCGCCCGCCGCGAGCTGCTCGGCCAGCGAGGACTCGGCTCGCCGCAGCGACGCCTCGAGCGAGCGGGTGTGCTCCTGAGCGCCCACCAACGCCACCCGCAGACTCTCGACCACCGCGGCCGGCGCCGACCCGGCACGCGCATCTGCCAGCTCCAGACGCAGCCGGTCATACTCGGCATCGGCATCCGCCTGGATGGAGTCATTCCGCGCCGACAGCCGCTCCAGCGCCAGTCGCTGTTGCTCCTGGATCTCGCTGGTCGCCTGCCGCACACGCCGCTCGCCGTACCAGTACATCGCGCTGAGCGAGCCGCCCACCAGCACGACGAACAGCCACACGATCCACCGAATGCGCCGCGCGCTCTTGCGGGACGACTCGGCGAACATCTCGTTGAAGAACACCGTCGCGCCCTTGCCCCCGAAGGAGCGGCGCGCACTGCCTACTTTGGCCGCAACCCGCTGCGCCAGCGACGCCCGCCGGTGCTTCTTCTTCGGCTTGGGTGGAGCAGCGGGCTTCTGCGCCGGCGGCGCTTCGCGGGCGGCAATGGGCTCGGCAGGAGCCTGCCCCGGACGGAGCAGCTTGGCGACCACCAGCTCGAGACCCGACGGACCGAGGCGGAATTGGTCGCCGGTGCGGATTTCCTGGTCGCCCTGCACCCGCACGTTCCCGAAGAACGTGCCGTTGCGGCTCTGCGCGTCGCGCAGCACCACCCTGCCGTCGGGCTTGAGGACGATCTCGGCGTGCACTCGCGAGACCGAGGTGTCGTCGGAACCGACCGGCCGCAGCTCGCACTCCTTCCCCCGACCGATGCGAATGCGGCCGCCGCTCGCCTTGAACTGCTCGCCGGTCTTGGCTTCCATCAGCACGAGCTGGAGTTCGTGCGGGGGTCCGGGTGGCGTTGCGCCGGGCCCCGGGGGCACGACGTCCTCCAAGCTCTCGAGCGGCTCCGTGGCCGCCGCCGGCTGTGCGCCCAACGGTCCCTCGGCCAGCGTCTCCTCGGGGCGGTCCCGGTCCACCGCCTCCACCCGATAGCGAGGACCCCTGGCCCCGAGTCGGATCACGCCACCGGCCGCCACACGCACCGGCGTCCCCGGCGCCAGTTGCTCGTCCCCCAGGAACGTGCCGTTGCGACTCCCGCTGTCCTCCAACCACCACTGTCCCTTGTGTTGGAAGAGCCGCGCATGGCCGGTGGAAACGACCTCACTGCGAGCTCCCGTGACGGCGAGCTCGAAGTCCGGATTCCGGCCGATCCGCACCTCGCCGATGTCGAACACGAGGGACTGATCGGTCGCCAGGTCACGTAGGCTGAGGTATGGCATGTGGGGCAAAGTTACGGTCCGCCGAGACCGCGCGCGACCTCGACGGCGTCCCCCGTCTCCGCCGTTATCTTTGAGGCGCCATGACGTCACCGGACGGTTCAACTCGCCCGCTGATCGATCCCGGAGTTGATCAAGTGGATCTGTTCGAGCGCGCGCAACGGGAGTTCACGGACACGCTGGAGATCCTCCAGTTGGTGGCCGCATCACCCGTGCGGGCACTGTTCGTGGCCCGTGACAGGATGCTCAAGCGGCGTGTCGTGCTGCGGGTGCACCTCATGCCCGACTCGACGTACCGCACCTGGTTCGAGCGGGAGACGGAGCTGTTGGCGGCGCTCGACCATCCGGTGCTGCGGCCGGTATACGCCGCGGGCCACCGTGGCGAGTGGGCGTATCGGGTCGCCAAGTGGATCGAGGGCGAGAGCCTCATCGATGTGGTAGCACGGGGACCCCGACCGATCCCTTCGGTACTGCAGCTCGCGCGTGATCTCGCCAGCGTGCTGGAGTACGTGCACTCCCAGCGGATCGTGGTGCGCAAGCTCGCACCCACCACGATCATGGTCGAGAGTACGGAACGCACCTACGTGACCGACCTGCGCTTCTCCAACGTGTGCCTCGACGTGGAGGGTCCGGACGACGATCCGGTCGCGACGCCCTTCCTCGCTCCGGAGATTCGGGACGGGAGCGCGGGCGAGCCGGCCAGTGACATCTACTCGGCCGGCGCACTGCTCTACTTCGCCGTGACCGGGAAGGCGCCCGCGCTCGACCCGATGGAGGTGGAGCCTCCCATCGCGATCCGACCCGCCTGTCCCAAGGCCCTCGACCGGGTGATCATGCGCGCTCTGCATGGCGAACCGATGAAGCGCTACCTCACGGCCGCCGAGATGGCAGAAGACCTCTACAGCGACTTGGGCGAGGCGGCGGTACCCGCGCCACTCGCCCCGGAGCGGGGAGCGGCGACCGAGGATCAGCTGGCCTGGGAGAAGCGGCTGCGCCGTGCCCTCGGGGACGACTACGAGTTGCTCAGCGAGCTCGGCGCCGGTGGCTTCGGGCGCGTGTACCTGGTGCGCGATCTCGCACTGGAGCGTGAGGTGGCGCTCAAGGTACTGCATCCCTACCTGACGGCCGACCCGGCCGTGGTCGAGCGCTTCCGCCGCGAGGCTCGCGCGGCCGCGCAGGTCATGCATCAGCACATCGTCAACACGTACGACATCGGGCGCCGGGCGGGCCTAATGTGGTACACCATGGAGTACGTGCGGGGGCAGAGTCTGGGCGGCCTGGTCAGGAGCGACGGCCCGCAGTCCCTGGACAGGGTACTGCGCATGTTGCGCGAGGCGCTCGATGGGCTGCGGCATGCGCACGGCCGCGGCCTGGTGCACCGCGACATCAAGCCGGAGAACTTGCTGCTCGACGACGCGACCGGCGCGCTCCTGATAGCCGACTTCGGGTTGGTGCTGGCCCTGGCCGGCCCAGAGGGTGGCGGACCCGTGAGCACGTAGACGGTCGCACCGATCTCTACTCGCTGACCCTCGCTGCGTACTACGCCCTCACCGGCCAGCTTCCCTTCGGCGCCGGAACGGTGGAGTTGGTGCTGGCGCGCCAGACGGCGGGACACCTCCCTGATCTCTCCACAGTCCGCCCCGACGTTCCGGAGCCCGTGAGGCGGGTGCTCGAGAGGGGCGCGGCGCCGCTGCTCGAAGCACGCTGGGGAACGGCGGAGGAGTACGCGCGTGCGCTGGAGGACGCTGCGGGGACCACGCGGGGCACGCTGTCCCGCATCCTGCGACGGCTTTTCTGAAAGTCGCGCTGATCACCGCGACGCCGCAGTCGGTGCGGGAGGGGAGCGGCACCTTCGTGGCTGGCGAGACGCTGCGGCGCGGCCTCTCGGCGCTGGGGCACGAGGTTCGGGTCATCGCCCCGACGGGCCGCCCCCTGCCTTTCGCGTACACGCTGCACCGTTTCGCGTTCAACCAGCGCCTCAGAGCCCCCCACGTGGGCGC
>JBDGYO010000394.1:0-2803 GCA_039584015.1 Gemmatimonadota bacterium
GGTCACCCGCCCGTTCTCGATGAGGAACGTGCCGTCCCGGGTGAGCCCGGTGTACTTGAGGGTCCGTGGGTCCACGCCCCGGATGTACCAGAAGCGCGTCACCAGCAGCCCGAATTCCACACCCTCGACCAGGTCCTGCACGCCGCCCGTCTGCCCCGCGAACTTGATCCCACCACCCAACGGCAGGGGTGCGACGCTCTGCCGGTCCGCCCAGTAGCGGTCGTACGACAGGTTGGCGAGCACGCCATCCTCGATCCACGTGGTGCGGCCCACCGCGAGGCCCTCACCGGTGAAGGGCTGCTCCAACAGATCGGGATCCTCCGGATCCGAGACGATCGTGATCCGTTCGTCCATCACCTGCTCACCGACGCGATTGCCTCCGCCGGTGCGCGAGAAGGCCCCGCGGCCCTCGTCATTCGACCGTGCGCCGAGTCCAGACGCGAACAGCCGCACCAGGTTTCCCACGGCCGTCGGCTCGAGCACCACCGTGTACGGCCCCGGCTGGGCCACCGTGGCATCCACGCTGCGCTCCGACTTGTCCGCAGCCCGTTGCACCAGGTCCGCGGACGAGGTCACCCGGCCCCAGTCGTTGTGGGTGCTTCCGGCCCATCCCGAGCCGTCCCCTTCGGGCGTGCGCACCGTCGTGGTGACGGAGGCGAGCGTGGACTGCGAGTAACCGAACAGGCCCGCCGAGTTCGCTACCGCCGTCGACCCGGCGGTGCGGGCCAGGAACCCAGTCGCCACCAGGTCGAACTCCCGGGGGTAGGCGACGGCCTCGGCCACCGCGTCGGCACGCTGCTCGGGTCCCAAGCCCTCCGTGCTCTCGAAGAAGGCAGCCGGCTGCACGTACTGCTGCTCGCCGAGCAGCGGCATCTGTTCCGGGTCCTCCGGCGCGAGCCGCGCCAGGCTCTCCGCCTTGCGCACCGCCGCGTCGATGCCGTAATCCTCCAGGCTGTTGAACGACACCGAGGCACTGCGCTGCCCGACGCGCGCCGTGACCGTGGCCTCGGCGTCGACTACCTCGCCCCCTGTCGTGAGCTGGTTGGCGGCGAAGCGGGTGTTCCCGTCCACCCCCGATTGCAGTCGCACCTCGGTCCCATCAGCCGTGCTGCGACTCAGGATGCGCTCGCACAGCGCGCGGGCTTCGCTCTCGGTAAGGATCTCGGCCATGGCCCTACTCGGCCCGTGCCGTGTTGATGACGGAGACCTGCTTGAAGCGCGCCGGTGGACAGCCGTGGCTCACGGCGTTGACCTGGGCGGGTTGCCCCTTGCCGTCGTAGAACGTGCCGCCGAGCTCGTAGCTCTGCGGCCCGCCCAGCATGTCGAGCGAGTTCCAGAACTCCGGGGTGCGCCCCTGGTAGGCGACATCCTTCAGCATGCCGCCGATCTGACCACCCCGGATCTCGTAGAACACCTGCCCGCCGAACTGGAAGTTGAACCGTTGCTGGTCGATGCTGTACGAACCCCGCCCCTTGATCAGGATGCCGCGGTCGGTCGCCGCGACCAGATCGTCGAGCACGTAGTCATCCACACCGGGAAGCAGCGACACGTTGGGCATCCGCTGGAACTGGATGCGATCCCACGACTGGGCGTACGAGCACCCGTGCGAGTGCCTCGCGCCCGTGAGGGGAGCGATCCAATGCACCTGGTCGCGCGTGGTCTGGTAGTCCACGAAGGTGCCGTCCCGTACGAGGGGCCAGCTGTCGGCCGGCACGCCCTCGTCATCCCAACCGACCGTGGCGAGCGCGCCGTGCTGGGTGCGGTCGGCCTGGATGTTCATGATCTCGGGACCGTACTGGAACTTCCCGATCATCTCCTCGGGAGGAGCCAGGAACGACGTGCCCGCGTAGTTCGCCTCGTATCCCAAGGCCCGGTCGAGCTCGGTCGGGTGACCGATGTTCTCGTGAATCGTGAGGAACAGGTGCGAGGGATCGAGCACCAGATCGTATGGCCCCGGCTCCACCGGCTTGGCCGAGAGCTTCTGCACCGCCTCCTCGGCCCACTCACTCGCGCGACCGAACAGGTTCGAGCGCCGCACGTGCTCGTAGCCCAACCCCATCGGCGCGATCTCGGCCGAGGTCCGCGACTGGAAGTCCGAGAAGTCCGACGCCACGGCCGTGACCGTCAGGGTCGGCCAGGTGCGGTACAGCGACTGCTCGATCACGCTGCCGTCGGTCGACGCAAACGTCGTTTGCAGGCGGACGAACGCCAGCGACGAGAAGACGAACCGCGCTCCCTGCACCCGCAGCGCCTCGGCGTTCGCGCGCATCAGCAGATCGATCTTCTCCTCGACCGGGACCGCGAACGGATCTTCCTGGATCGGCGTTTGCCACTCACCGTTGGGATACGGATCGACCGGCGCCAGCCGCACGGGGTCGTGCGTGGCGCGCTGATTCGCTCGCGCCTGCGCGATGGCCACGCGCGCGATGTTGGCGGCTTCCTGACGGGAGAGATGCCGGCTCGCCTGGAAGCCCCACGTCCCCCCGACCAGCACGCGCACACCGATGCCGATGGTCTCGTCATCCACGAGGCCGGCGACCCGCTGCTCGCGCGTGCGCACCACCTGGTTCCGCACGCTCGTGACGCGCACGTCGGCGTAGTCCACGCCCTCTGCCATGGCCGCGTTGAGCGCGACCATGCACAGCTCTTTGGCGGACAACTCCTGGAGAAGGGACGCTTCGGGTGCAGTTGCGAAAAGCTCGCTCCCTTGTGAGGAGGCGAGCGCTGCGGCGGCGAGCGAGGTGCGCTTGACGAACTCGCGTCGCGTCACCGACATGGGAGGCGCTCCGTCGGGCGCGATGTC
>JBDGYO010000062.1:0-19387 GCA_039584015.1 Gemmatimonadota bacterium
CCCCTCGTCCACCACGAAGCGGAAGATGTCGGTGACCAGGCGGAGCGATGCCTCGACCGGATAGATGTACGTGCCCCGCGCGATGTACTCCTTGAGCACGTCGTTCTGGACCGTGCCCCGCAGCCGATCGCGCCCTAATCCCTGCTCCTCCGCTACGACGACGTACATGGCCAGGAGGATGGCGGCCGTGGAGTTGATGGTCATGGAAGTAGACACCCGATCCAGCGGAATGGCGTCGAACAGCACGGCCAGGTCGTCCACCGTATCGATGGCCACGCCAGCGCGCCCCACCTCGCCCTCGGCGACCGGCGCGTCGGAGTCGTAGCCCATCTGGGTGGGGAGATCGAACGCGACCGAGAGCCCGGTCTGTCCAGCCTGGAGCAGGTCGCGGAAGCGGCGGTTGGTCTCCTGCGCGGTGCCGAAGCCGGCGTACTGGCGCATGGTCCACAGCCGACCCCGGTACATCGTGGGGTGGATACCGCGGGTAAAGGGAAAGGCACCCGGCGCCTCCGGTCCGTAGGATCCCTCGATGGGGAGCCCCGACGGAGAGCGCCGCTCTTCGCTCACGTGGCCGCCACCGTGTCCACCTGCGCCACCGTCTGTTGGACGAACGCCACGTCCTCCATGCTACCGATCAGCAGTGGGGTGCGCTGGTGCAGCTCGGTGGGCCGGATGTCCAGGATGGGCTTCGTGCCGTCCGTCGCGGCACCGCCCGCTTGCTCCGCGATGAACGCGAGCGGGGCCGCCTCATACAGGAGACGCAGCTTGCCCTCGGGCGCCTTGGAGTCGGCGGGATACATGAACACGCCGCCGGACAGCAGGTTGCGGTGGAAGTCGGCCACCAGGGAGCCGATGTACCGGGCGTTCTTGCGCTGCTCGGAGTTCTCGACGCCCTTGAACGCCTGCACGACCTTGCGGTACCCCTCGGACCAGCGCTGGTAGTAGCTCTCGTTGATGCTGTAGTACTTCCCCACCTCCGGCGTCTTGATATCGTGGTCGCACAGGAGGAACTCGCCGATGGTGGGGTCTAGCGTGAACATGTGCACGCCGTGTCCAACGGTGTACACCAGCACGGTGCTCGATCCATGGATCACGTACCCGGCTGCCACCTGCCTGCGGCCCAGCTGGAGGCAGTCCTCCAGCGTGCCCGGCCCCTTCGCGGTCACCCGACGGTGGATGGAGAAGATCGTGCCGATCGAGACGTTGACGTCGATGTTCGAGGAGCCGTCGAGTGGATCGTGCAGCAGCACGTACTTGCCCGGGTGGTTCTCCTCGGCGATCGGGAACGGCTCCTGGTCCTCCTCCGACGCCATCACGCACACGCGCCCGGTGTAGGCGATGGACTGCTTCATGGTGTCATTGGCGATCACGTCGAGCTTCTGCTGCTCTTCCCCCTGCACGTTGGTGCGGCCGAACGCCCCCAAGACATCCACCAGCCCCGCACGCCGCACGTAGCCCGAGATGACCTTCGCGGCTAGCGCGATGTCGTAGAGCAGCTGGGTAAGCTCACCCGTGGCCTCGGGGTGCAGTCGCTCCTGCTCGAGAATGAAGCGCTCGATCGTAACCAGTTGCGAATCCGACACCGTAGTATCCCCCACCCGGAAGAAGGCTGTCCCTGATCGATCGAAAAATAGCGTCCGTCCGAGCGGATCGTTACCGTGCCGCCCCGATCGGTGCGCCACACCGGAATCTGCCTGGCACCCAACCGCTCGAGTACCACGGGCGCCGGGTGGCCGTAGCGGTTCCGGCCCACGCTGATCACCGCCGCCTCGGGGCGCGCGCTGTCCAGCCACCGAGCGGTGGTCCCGCCGGCGGACCCGTGGTGGCCCACCTTGAGGAGGTCGATGTCCGGAAGGTGGGGGGCGAGCAGCGACTCGGCGGGCGCACCGATGTCGCCGGTGAACAGGGCATCGAAGCAACCGTAGCGCAGGTGCACCACCACCGAGTTCTCGTTGGGCTCGATGCGTTGTGTGATCCAGCGCTGCGAGGGGTGCAGCACGGCCACCACCGCGGAATCCAACACCAGGGTGTCGCCCGCCCGCGCCGCGCGCCACGGCGTCCCGTGCCGGTCCACCAGACCGAGGTACTCCAGGTAGAGAGACGTTCCAAGTGCCTGCCCCGGGTCCAGCACCAGGCGGGCATCGAACTCCTGCAGCACCGCCGGCACACCACCCAGGTGGTCGGCGTCGCCGTGCGACACCACCAGCACCGCCAGCTCACCGACCCGCTGGCGGCGGAGAAACGGGGCCACCACGCGCCGACCCATATCGCCCGCCGGGCCGCGCGGCCCGCCATCCAGCACCATCCAGTGACCGCCCGGGGTCCTGATCGCGATGCCGTCGCCCTGGCCCACGTCCAACACGTGGATCACGAGCTCTCCCTCACGCTCGCTCGACCTGAGCGCCGTGGCGGCGAGCAGCCCCCAGCTCACGAGAGCCGAGCCCAGTAGCACGCGCCGCAGGACGAGGGCCCACGGGGGACGACGGCGCGACAGCCACACCACCAGCAGCAACAGGGCCAACCACGGTGCGGCGGCGGTCGGGCCCGGGGCAACGCTGAGGTGCCCGCCGGGGAGCAGCGCGGCCCACCGGGCGGTCAGCTCCAACCCCGCCAGCACGAGCCCCGCCCCCCCCGCCATGACGCCGAACGCCAGACTCGCCAGGACGCCGGGCACTGCGACACCCGCCAAGGGCACCGCGACCAGGTTCGCCAGCAGTCCTGCCGGCGACACCGAGCCAAAGGTGTGCGCCGTGATGGGTGCGGTCGCGAGGGTCGCCCCCAGCGACGCGGCCGCCAACTGCGCCACCGGATGGCGCCGGTGCCGTTGGGGCAGCAGCCGCGTGCCCCACCGCGTCCCCCACACCGCAGCGACGGAGAGCCAGGTGCCCACGCCCGCCGCCGCCGCCGGATCGAGCAACAGCACCACCAGCACCGCGACCGCGAGCACGGCCGAGAACGGTGGATGCCGCTGGCGGACGCGGGCGACCGCGTAGAGGGTGAAAAAGCCCGCCGCGCGCGTGGCGGGTGCGGGAAAGCCCAACAGGGACACGTACGCCCACGTCGCCACCACACTGCTCAGCCAGGCGGCGCGCCATGGCAGCACGCGGCGCAGGACCAGCATGAGCCACCCGGCGATGATCCCCACATGGAGACCGGAGATAGCCAAGAGGTGCGCGAGCCCCGCCCTCACGAACTCGCGCCGCACCGCCGGGTCTACATCGTGGCGGCTTCCTAACACCATCGCCTCCACCAGCCCGGAGCGCTCGCCGTACAAGACCCGCAGCCGTCGCGCCACCAGACCTCGAGCCCTGAAGCGGAGTGGACGCGAGCCAGCAAGCACGCGGTGGTGCGAGACGCTGACGATCCCTCCCGGACGCGCCGTGCCGACCACCACCAGGCGGCTGCCGGGCGGCGGCACCGCGTCCCAGAGGCGTAGCCGAACCGTACCGCCACACCCCTCGGCGGCGTGCAGCACGGAGGCGGTCGAGACACCGCGGCGCCCCGGAGCATCGTGCAGCCGCAGCGTGACGGCGACGGCACCCGCCCGCCACACGGCTCGGCAGCTCGACGCCTGCTCCGCAGCGCGCTGCGCCCCCGCGAGAACGCCCACCACGCAGCTCGCGGCAAGCACACCGCGCCAACGCCAGCGCAGACTGGCGGCCACCGCGCCCGCGCCGATCGCCCACACCAGCGCGCGCGGTACCAACACAACGAGGCCGGTCCAGAGACCGGCCCCGTATGTCGCCACGAGCTGCAGGATGGGCGGCACCGCCGCCCCTAGGCTAGGTCGCGGGCGGGTGCCCCTTCCTGGGCGCCGCCTTCACCTTGCGAAAGCCGTTCAGCAGTACCACCGACACGTCCGCGACCGGCTGCTCGGTCTGCTGGGCGACCTTCCCCAGAACCTCTCCAGTGGGCTGCGACACGTACTGCGGCGGCAGGCGGTTGAGCGCATACACCAGCACGTCTTCGCGACACAGTTCGCACCCACAGAACCCCTCGACGGTGGGGGCCAGCAGGTGGTACTCCCGGGTCACGAACTCCTCGACGAGATTCTTCACCCCATGATGGCCAACTCCTTGCCGATCGCAGCGGGCGCGCCCGTAAACGTGGCTCCCGTGGTGCCCGTGAGCCGCACGGTGACGTAGGAGCCAATCCAGTCGTCGGGGCCGTCGACCAGCACGATCTTGTTGGTCCGCGTTCTAGTCTGCAGCAACTCACCGCGGCGCGCCACCCTCTCGACCAACACGTCCTGAGTGCTACCCACCAGCGCGACGTTCTTGCGGCGCGCCACCTGCCGCACGGTGGCAATGAGCCGCTCGAGGCGCTCCCCCGCGTCCGCTTGGGGAACCGGGTCGGGCAGCTTGAGCGCACCCGTCCCTTCCCGCGGGGAATACCGGAAGGTGAACGCGTCATCGAACTCCACCTGCCGCACGAGGCTCTCGGTGGCGAGGAAGTCCTCCTCGGTCTCTCCCGGGAATCCCACGATGACGTCCGTCGTGACGGCCAGGCCTGGAATGGCCTGACGCAACCGTGCCACACACTCGAGGAAACCATCGCGGTCGTAGCGGCGTCCCATGCGCTTGAGAACGCGTGACGAGCCGCTCTGGACCGGGAGATGCACGTGCTCGCACACGGACGGGACCCCCGCCATGGCTTCGACGACGCGGTCAGTGAAGTCGTTCGGATGCGGGCTGGTGAACCGGATGCGGCGAATCCCCGACACCCCACCCACGGCCCGCAGCAGGTCGGCAAAATCGCGCTCGCCATGGTGGTAGCTGTTCACGGTCTGGCCCAGGAGCGTCACCTCGGTGACCCCCTCGGCCGCGAGCCCCTCCACCTCGCCCACTACATCGTCCAGTTTGCGGCTGCGCTCACGTCCGCGCGTCATCGGAACGATGCAGAAGCTGCACCGATAATCGCAGCCCCGCTGCACCGTCACGAACGCGCCCACGCGGTCGCTCACGCGTTGGGTAGGAATGTCCTCGTAGTGCTCCCACGACTTGAACGCGACCTCGGCCGCCCGGGTGCCGTTCATCGCGCCGGCGATGAGCGCGGGCAGCCCGCGGTAACCGTCCGGGCCGACCACCAGATCCACGTGGGGCGCCTCCTCCAACAGCCGCTGCCCCAGACGCTGGGCCATGCACCCGACGACGCCCAACACCACACCGGGCCGCTTGTGCCGCTTCAGCTCCCCCATACGGCCGATCACGCGCTGCTCCGCGTTCTCGCGGACGGCACAGGTGTTCACCAGCATCACATCCGCATCTGTCGGATCCTCGGTCGACACATACCCGTCCCCGCCGAGCCGTCCCAGGATCAGCTCGGTGTCGGCCACGTTCATCTGACAGCCGTACGTCTCGACGTAGACCCGCTTCATCCCGTCAATGCTCCGAGAGCTCCGCCTGCAGCGTGCCGTCCCCGGTATGCCGCAGCACCGCCCCGAACCGGCCTGGCACGACACGGTCCGTCGGCGTGTACACGGTAAGGTAGTCCTCGGTGAGTCCCTCGAACCAACCGGCGGTGCGGCGCAGCAGCACCACGTCGGCGCGCGCGCCATCGCGGCGCGCCCGATACGCCGCACCCTTGTCGGCCGCCAACGCGCGCAGCTCTGCCGAGCGCGCCGCCGCCGTGCCCGGGTCGACCGCCGCGCCGAGACGATGCGACGCCGCACCGGGACGCTCCGAGTAGGGAAAGACGTGCAGATACGTGAAGGGCAGGCTCTCGATGAGCGATCGCGTTTGGTCGTGGTCCTCCGCCGTCTCGCCCGGGAATCCCACCATCACGTCCGCCCCGAGCCCGAGTGCCGGCAGCTGCGACGCGAGCCGCTCGATGCGCTCCCGGTAGCCCTCGGCCGTGTACCAGTGGCGCCCCATCCGCTTGAGCACCCGGTCGCTGCCCGACTGAAGCGGAGCGTGCAGATGGGGCGCGAGGCGGTCGGGGGCGCCGAGCATCAGCTCGGCGAGCTGGTCGTCCACCTCGGTCGCCTCGACCGACGACAGCCGGTAGCGCACCCCTGGCACGGCGCTCACGAGCCGCTCGACCAACGCGCCAAGGGTGGCCCCGTCGTGCCGATCCCGTCCGTAGGTACCGATGTGCACGCCGGTGAGCACCAGCTCGGCGTGAGTCGCCGCGAGTCCGGCCGCCTCCTCAACGATCTCCTCAGGTGC
The DNA here is from genome assembly GCA_039584015.1 of Gemmatimonadota bacterium. Classification (GTDB taxonomy): domain Bacteria; phylum Gemmatimonadota; class Gemmatimonadetes; order Gemmatimonadales; family GWC2-71-9; genus WVYX01. The sequence continues at coordinate 6,168 of JBDGYO010000062.1, forward strand.
GCGCGACCGATTCGCACCGCGCGCCAGCGTCGTGGCGCAGAACGTACAGTGCTCGTCGCACCCGTCCTGGATCTTCACCCAGGCGCGACTCCCCCGCCCGAACCCCCGCAAGACCGGGTCCACCTCGGCCGACAACCCCAACGCCTCCAACACGCGCGCCGGGTCGGCACCGGCCACCACACCGGAGACGTTCGGCAGACCACGAATGGCACCGTTGTCGAGCGCCGTGGCACATCCCATCACCACCGTGCGGACTCGATCGTTCTGCCGCGCAAGGCGGCGGACGAGTCCCCGCATCTTCGATTCGCTCACGTGCGTGACCGTGCACGAGTTCACCACGGCCGCGTCTGCCTCGCTGGGATCGTGCACGACGGAGGCGCCCACTGACTCCAGCGCCTGGCGCACCGTCTCCGTATCGTATTGGTTGGCCTTGCAGCCGAAGGTGTGGAGATAGACGCGCGTCACGGGAGGAGGCTCAAGCCGAACGAGAGCTGCCACGCACGCTCACTCGCTCCGCCGCCATCCCTCATTACTCGCTCGACCGATGCGTTGAACGCCGCCCGACCCTGCCCGAACCGGAACCCGGCGCCCAGCGAGAGGTCGATCTCCCGCACCTGATCGTCCTCGGGACTGAAAGGAAGTTGGGCGTAGCGGAACCCCAGCCGGATGGGCACGCGCGGCCCCACGGAGCCGCCGACCTCCAGGCCGGCGCTCACGTCCCACGTATTGAAGGTGGTCGCGTCCCCCCCTATCGACGTCAGCCCCTCCTGCGCATCCCCCCACGACTGCCAGGTGACGTTCGACGCAATCACGAGCCCCGGCACAGGCGCCGCCGCGAACCCGCCGGATATCGTCATCGGAAGGTCCACCCGTCCAATAGCCACCGAGTCGCGCGCCGCATCGAGATGACCGTCACTGCGGAACGACACCCCCATACGCAGCCAGCTGATCGGGTTCCCCGTGAACCCAACCGACCACCCAAGGCCGGAGTAGCTTATGTCGCTATCGTGCCGCAGCGGCGTGTAGCTGTTGTCCTCGTAATCTCGCTCGATCCGCTCCCGCGTCGATCCGGTCAGGATGTGGAAGCCGGCTCCCAACTGCAGCTTGGAGGAAATGAACCAGCCGACGGCTGCCCGCAGGTCCGCCACGGCTCCGTCGGAGCGGATGCGGTCATCCACCGCGACCGGTTCGCCCCGCAGGATCACGGTGTCGCTCGTGACGACGTCCCAGGTGCGCGACAGGTAGTTGGTGTAGGTCGCCTCGAAGGACACCGGTGTCCCGGTGATCCCCCCTGCCAAGGCTGCATACGGGAACCTCGTGTCCTGCAACCCGTCCACCGAGAGGGTGTCGATCGTGTAATTCCTCAGTGAGGTCAGTGAGCTCACTGTGGCCGAGAGCCGCGAGAGCTGGGAGACCGTCGCCGGGTTGACCGCGGAGCCCGGATCCACGACGCCGATGCTGCCCCCCATGCCCCGCGCACGCACGCCGATAGGCCGGCCGGGAAAACCGAGGCCGACCACGGCGTAGAGCGACGACTGGGCCGTCGCCGTCTGCGAGGCACTCACGCCCAGCACCAGGAGGAGCAGCGCAAACCGTCTCATGGCTCATTCCGCGGGAACAGCGGGACGTACGTGATCGCCAGCGACGGGGCGCCGGCCGCACTGCGGCTCGACCAGAACCGGGCCTGGCCTACCGACGTCGCCTCCGGCACCATCCAGAGCACGATGGAGTGCGGTCTCGAGGTGTCGGCCCGCCACGGCTTGATGACATGGGTCACGTCGATTACGACCGTATCGCTCGCACCCACGAAGAGACTCAGGCCTCCCACAGACAGCGTGTCGCGAGTCTCCGGGGCCGGCGCGACGATCGGGGACTTGGGCCCCACATCCTCGGTCAGCGCGTCGGCACGCAGCCGCAGCGTGTCGCCGGCGGCCCCCAGAATCGGTTCGGAGGGCACCAAGATCAGGGTGGCGCGGGAGACGTCCGACGAATCCACGACGTAGCTGGGAAGATCCACCCGCAGGATCGATCGCCAGGAGGGCGCGCCGCCAACGCCGAGGATATCTCGATCGAACGGCGTCTGATCCACGGACACGTACGAATCGAACGCCGACTGCCGGAAGTCGCTCACCTCGGTCGTGTCTTCTCCCTGCACGACCTTCGCGTACATGGTCAACACGGCCTGGCCGAAGCTCTCGAGCGTCGCCAAGTCCACCCATCCCTCCGGCCCGGAGGAGATGTTGAACCCGACGGCTGCCACCCAGCCATCATCCGCCAGGGTCGGGAAGGCGTCGCCTGGGAGCTGTGTGCTGAGCACGCCGCCGACCAGGGTGTCCGGCAGGGGAATCACCCCGATCTGCGTGCTGTCCTCGAAGTAGGGCTCGAGGTCGGCGTACGTGGTCGTAGAGTCGATGTCCGCCGGGAGGCGGTGCACGTCGAGTTCGAGTCCCGATACCGCCGCGCGGCCCGGTACCAGGATATCGAGCCGAAACGAGTCGATCGAGGCGATGGGGAGTGCGTTGATGGCGTCGGGAAGCGGAAGGAACCGGATGATGGGATGGCTCTCCGCGACCGCTCCATCGGTCACCGCCTGGGCGCGTGCCGCCTGGTCGGGCGTGATGTATCCGGTCCACGCACTGTCCGCGACGATGCTCCCCACGAATAGCGAGTCGAATACGTCGATGCGCTTGGCCGGACAGTAATCGGGACAGCTCCCCGGTGCGGTCAAGTCTTCCCGGCACCCGGCGACCAGCATCGTCAGCAGGCTCGCTCCCCACAGGACATGCGCCGCGGTCAACGTCCTCACCCTCATCGGTGCGTCAGGTCCTCCCGCCCGAACGCGTCGGGCAACAAGTCCTTCAGGCGCCACCGGCGCGCCCCATCGGCGCCGACGGCCTCGATTTCCAGATCCATGCCGAACTCGGCCAGCGCCTGCCGGCATGCGCCGCAAGGTGACCCCCCCGGCGCCGAGTCGGTCACGACCACGAGGCGCGTAAAGCGCTGGGCGCCCGCCGCGACCGCCGCGCCGAGCGCCACGCGCTCGGCACAGATGGTGAGACCGTACGACGCGCTCTCCACGTTGGCGCCAGCGAACACCCGCCCGTCGTGTGCCTCGAGCGCGGCCCCCACACGATAGCCACTGTAGGGCGCGTACGCGCGGCCCTGCGCCTCTCTCGCTGCCTCGGTCAGCCGGTCGCCCACGGCGCCACCTGTGCAAGGAACGAGGACCCCGCTTCCAGCTCCACTCCAAAATACTCAGCCACCGTCGCTCCGAGGTCGGCGAACGTCTCGCGTTCCCCGAGCGCCACGGGCTCCACACGCGGCCCCGCAACCAGGACCGGCACCGCCTCCCGCGAGTGATCGGTCGACGGTGTCGTCGGGTCGTTGCCGTGGTCGGCGGTGAGTATCATCACGTCGTCCTCTCGCAATTGCGCGAGCAACTCCGGCAGGACGCGATCCAGCTCCTCGAGCCCACTGTAGAACCCCGCAGGATCGTTGCGGTGCCCCCACGACTGATCGAACTCGATCACGTTGGCGAACACCAGCCCCCGATCCAGCGACTGCAGCGCTTCGGCGATGAGCGCGTACGCATCTGCGTTGGTCGGCGTGTGCCGGCTCTCGATGTTTCGAGCGGCGAACAGATCGTCCACCTTGCCGACCCCGACACGCTCCACGCCAGCGTGCGCCAACCGGTCGAGCAGCGTCGCCGCCGGCGGCTCCAACGAGAAGTCGCGCCGATTCGGCGTGCGCCGCAGGCTTCCGGGCGCTCCCACAAAGGGCCGGGCGATGACGCGCGAGACCGCGTGCTCACCCACCAGAACCCCGTCGCGCGCCGCGCGGCACGCGGCGTACAGCTCCTCCAGCGGGATCACTTCTTCGTGCGCCGCAATCTGGAAGACGCTGTCGGCTGAGGTGTAGACGATCCAATCGCCCCGCTCCAGCTGCTCCGCCCCGAATTCCTCGATGATCGCGGTCCCCGAAGCGGGCTTGTTCCCCACCACGTCCCGTCCCGTCGCCCGCACGAACGCGGCGATCACACTGTGCGGAAAGCCCCGCGGGTACGTGGGAAAGGGCCGCTCCAGCGGCAGCCCACAGAGCTCCCAGTGTCCCGTCGTGCTGTCCTTGCCCTGGGAACGTGGCAGGGCCACGCCGTGAGCGGCCGTGGGGCCCTCACACCTCATCCCGTCCAACGGGCGGCAGCAGCCGAGGCCCAACGCCTCCAGGTTCGGCAGCCGCAGCCCACCCACCGCCAGCGCCAGGTTGCCGAGCGTGTTGCTCCCCTCGTCACCGTACTTCGCCTGGTCCGGCGCCGCCCCGATGCCGACTCCGTCCAGCACCACGAGGGCGACCCGGCCCCGGTTCATCCGTTTACGTAGTCCCGCGTCGCGCGCGCGCTCAGGCGGGTGAGCACCTCGTAGTCGATCGTCCCGGCCCACCCGGCGAACTCGTCGAGCGTGATCTGCTCTTCTCGATCGCGCCCTAATACGGTCGCGACGTCACCCACTCGCAGCGATGGCGCGGTGTCCTCCAGGTCCACCATCACGAAGTCCATCGTGACGCGTCCCACGAGTGGACGCCGCGCACCCCCCAACAACACCTGCGCCTTCCCCTGCACCGTACACGACACGCCATCGGCGTAGCCGATACCCAGCGTGGCCACCGTCGTGTCCTGCGGTGCGGTCCACGTGGCCCCATAGCTCACCGGCTCGCCGCGCGGCAGCCGCCTGAGGCTCACCACCGGGGCCTCCAGCCTCACCACGGGCAGCGGCGGCGGGAGATCGGGCGCGTGCTCTCCCCCATAGAGGAAGATGCCCACGCACCGGCGCTGTTCTGCGCGTGCACCAACTGAGGGCGCTGGCCAAGCGCGGCGAGCGCACTCTGGAAGCGCGACCACTGCACATCGACCGTGTCTCGACCCTGATCGGCGGCGTAGAAGTGGGTGAAGATCCCCTCCAGCCGCTCCGACCCGCACGCCGCAATGCCATCGACATCGTCCCACCGTACCCCGCACCGCGCCATGCCCGTGTCGATCTCCAGGTGGAACGGCCGGTCCCACACCTCGGCCGTGGCGGGCTGGTCCAGCACCGCACGGAGGTCGTGGTCGCGATATGCCGCCAGCAGATCCGCCGACGGCGGAGTGAGCACAAGAATGGGCCGGCGGATGCCGGCCTCCCGAAGCTCGAGCGCTTCTGCGACGGTCGCGACACCGTAGCCCCACGGATCGACCGCCTCCAGCGCACGCACCACGGGGATTACCCCGAGGCCATACGCGTCGGCCTTCACCATCGCAAGCAACGGCGCCCCCTGCGCGGCCGCCTGCACCGTCCGCGCGTTGGCGACCAGGTTCGCCAGGTCGACTTCGACCCGGGCGCGGTTCGTCGAGAGCTTCGTTGACACGTTCACGGACGGACGCGTATTGTAACCGGCTCGAGGACGCAAATGCAAGAACCATCAGCGCTTGGACGCATCGTGGCCCGTGGGATGCCGCCCAGACCCCGGAGACCCTGCGACCGTATCTGGTCGAGGAGGCCCTCGAGCTGGACCACGCCCTGTCAGGCTCCGACCGCGATCAGATTCGCACGGAGCTGGGCGATCTGCTGCTCCACGTCGCCTTCCAGATCGTGCTCGCCGAAGAGGAGGGCCGCTTCGGCGCCGAGGACCTCACGCGCGCGGTCGAGCAGAAGATGTGGCGGCGCCACCCACACCTGTTCCCCGAGAAGCTCAACGGCGAAACCGCGCGCGCCCCCGTCGACCCGGACACGTGGGAGCGCACCAAGCTGGAGGAGCACGGCGAGCAGCGACCCAGCGTGCTGGATGGACTGCCGCCCACCCTGCCGGCACTGCTCATGGCGTATCGGCTGCAGGAACGGGCCGCCGGGATCGGCTTCGACTGGCCCGACGCACAAGGGCCCCGCGAGAAGGTGTGGGAAGAGCTGCGCGAGCTCGAGAAGGAAATCGAGCGTGGCGACGCACCCGAGGAGATCAGCGCGGAGATCGGCGACCTATTGTTCGCCGTCGTGAACCTCGCCCGCAAGCTCGGGAGCGACCCGCGCGCCGCGCTGGAGCAGGCCAACACCAAATTCGCGGAGCGGTTCCGCGCAGTCGAGCGGCTGGCCGCCGAGCGCGGCGTTGACCTGGGCCGTGCGTCGCTGGCCGAGTTGGATGTGTTGTGGAACGAGGTGAAGGCGAAGGAGTAGCGCTCAGGGATACAGCCGCGTCATCATGCGCGGGAACGCAATGGCCTCCCGGATGTGGGGGATGCCGCAGATCCACGCCACCGTGCGCTCCACTCCCAGCCCGAACCCCGAGTGCACGAAGGTGCCGTGCTTCCTGAGGTCGAGATACCACTCGTAGGGCTCTTCGGGCAGGTACAGCTCGCGAATCCGCTCCAGCAGGCGGTCGTGGTCGTCCTCGCGCTGGCTTCCCCCGATGATCTCCCCGATGCCCTCCGGTGCCAGCAGATCGTTGTTCAGCACCGTGCGCGGATCCTCGGGGTTCTGCTTCATGTAGAACGCCCGCACCGCGCGCGGATAGTTGTACACGAACACCGGCCGGTCGTAGGTGTCGGACAGGGCGATCTCCTCGTCGGCGCCGAGGTCCTGACCCCACTCGATGCCCTTGCCGAGCTCGCCCAGCTTGGTGATTGCATCACTGTACGAGATGCGGTGGAACGGCGGCGTCACCCGCTCGAGCGGTGCGCTGTCGCGCTCGAGCTCTTTCAGCTCCTCAGCACGGCGCTCGAGGCATCGGCCCACGATGTACGAGACGAAGTCCTCCTGCAGCCGCATGTTGTCGTCGGAGTCGAGCCACGCCGCCTCGGGCTCCACCATCCAGAACTCGGCGAGATGGCGTCGTGTCTTGGACTTTTCCGCGCGGAACGTCGGTCCGAAGCAGTACACCCGCCCCAGGGCTGCCGCCGCTGCCTCGAGATAGAGCTGACCGGTCTGCGCCAGGTAGGCACTGCCCAGATCGAAGTACTCCGTCTCGAACAGCGTGCCGGCCGACTCGCCGATGGCACCTGTGAGGATCGGTGTGTCCACCAGGACGAACTCGCGCCCGTTGAGGAAGTCGCGGATGGCGCTGACCACCTCGTGCCGCACCCGCATGATCGCCACCTGGCGGCGGCTACGGAGCCAGAGGTGCCGGTGCTCGAACAGGAACGCGGTGCCGTGTTCCTTGGGCGTGATGGGGAAGTCGGGGCTAGGAGCGAGCACCTCGAGGCCCGACACGGTCAACTCCACCCCGCCGGGTGCCCGTGCGTCGTCGCGCGCGGTGCCCCGTACGGCGACCGCAGTCTCCAAGGTGAGCTCCTTGAAGGTCTCCCACACCGACGGCTCGACTTCCTTCTTGAGGACGACGACCTGCAGGTAGCCGCTGCCGTCCCGCAATACCACGAAGCCGATCTTCCCGCTCGAGCGGGTGGTCATCACCCAGGCCCGCACGGTGACCTCGGCATCGAGGTGATCGCGCAGCTCGTTGATGCAGAAGGTGTCGGTCATGGCGCCGGTATCGTAGCTACGGGGACGTAAGCAGGGCAAGGGGAACCTGGGAGGCACAGCGGTGGTTCAGCGGTAGATGACGCCCCTGGGCGCGAGCATACTGCGCGCTCGCACCCAGCACCGATTTCGTATGTCTGGTGAGGCCCCATGAGCGAACTGGCCGAGAAGCACTGCGTCCCCTGCCGCGGCGGCGTGCCACCCCTCAAGATGGACCAGATCACCGCGCTGCTCGATATCATCGGAGGCGGCTGGCAGGTGGTCGATGAGCACCACCTGGAGAAGGAGTACGCCTTCGACGACTTCGCGCAGGCCCTAGCCTTCGCGAACCGGGTCGGGGCAGTGGCCGAAGAAGAGGGCCACCACCCCGATATCTACCTGAGCTGGGGCAAGGTGGGTCTCAAGATCTGGACCCACAAGATCGACGGCCTGACGGAGAGCGACTTCATCCTCGCCGCCAAGGCCGACCGCGCCCACTAGGCCGGCTTGCGCGCCCGCACGAACGCGCTCATGAAAGCGGCGACGCCCGGGATCTCGAAATTGCGCGTGGCCTCCAGCCCGATCTCCTCGAACCCGGCTGCCGCGAGCTTGGAGCGGTAGTCTCCCTCCTCCAACGCCCCGCCCAAACACGACGACCAGAGCGCAGCGTTCTGCCGCACTTCCGGCGGCAAGTCACCGAGCGCTACCACATCGCTCACGGCAAACCGCCCGCCGGGCTTGAGCACGCGGAACGCCTCCTCGATCACGCGCGTCTTGTCAGCCGAGAGGTTGATCACGCAGTTGGAGATGATGACGTCCACGCTCGCATCGGGCAGCGGGACGTCCTCCATCTCGCCCTTGAGAAATTCCACGTTCTCCACGCCGGCCTTGCGCTGATTCTCCCGCGCCAGGTCGAGCATCTCGTCGGTCATGTCGAGCCCGTATGCCTTCCCCGTGGGGCCGACGCGCTGGGCCGACAGCAGCACGTCGATGCCGCCGCCCGAGCCCAGATCCAGCACGACCTCTCCCTCGCGCAGCTCGGCCAGCGCCGTCGGGTTACCGCACCCGAGGGAAGCCAGCTTCGCTCCGTCGGGAAGGTCGGCCACCTCCGACTCTCCGTAGAGGTTGAGCGAGATGGGCTCGCCCCCCTTCGTATCCGAGCAGCAGCCCGCCGAGTCGCCCTGCGCCGCTTTGCGGGCAGCCTCCGCGTAGTGATCACGCACCGTTTCCTTGATGTTCTCCGTCATCTTCTCACCCTTCCTTGTGTCGCACGTTCAACAGCACTTCACCGCCAACTTGGCGAGCTTGTTGTGTTCCCGGGCAAGGGCGGCTAGCCCGCCGCCCAGCTCTTCGAGCGCGCCGGGGTCGATCGAGTAATGCATCCAGCGACCGTCCCGCCGCACCTGCACGAGGCCCGCGTCCCGCAGCGTCTTCAGGTGGAACGACAGCAACGGCTGTGTGATGGCGAGCTGCCCGGCGAGATCGCACACGCACACCTCGCTCCCCATCAGCAGGTGGAGGATGCGCAGGCGCGTCTCGTCCCCCAGGGCCCGATGACGCGCCACTGCCTTGGCCAACTCCTTCGGTCGCGGCTGTTTCATAAACGGATATTTAATAAATAACCCTTTATATGTCAAGCCCTGAAGCGATCGCTGGCGGCCTTTCCCGATACGATGTGTCCCAATGCGCCGACGCATCGGCGACGCATTCCGATCGCCGCGTGTCTATAGGCTGGCCGCGCCGGCGCCGATCGAGAGCGCCGTGCCCACCACCTACCGACCCTCACACAGGCACGCCATGAACGCGCGACAGATCAGAACGCTCGCTGCCCTCCCACTCATCGCACTGTCCGGCTGCGGCCCCGATACGTCTCGCACACAGGTGCTGGTCCGCGACAGCGCGCAGGTAGAGATCGTGGAGAACGCCCTCGGGACCGAGACGGAACTCCCCGCGTGGCAGCTCTCCGCGACCCCGCTATTGCAGATCGGCGTCCTCGAAGGGGACCTGGAGTACCAGCTTCACCGGGCGATGGGTGCCGCACGACTCTCCGATGGAGGCGTCGTGGTTGCGAACGCCGGCACGCACGAGCTGCGTTTCTACGATGCGGCGGGACAGTTTACCCATGCAGTCGGGAGTGAGGGAGGCGGCCCTGGTGAGTTCGCGAGTCTCTCGTCCGTATGGCGGATCGCCGGCGACTCGCTCGTGACCTGGGACTGGGGGAACTCCAGGTTGACGTTCTTCGATGCGACCGGCCGGTTCGCTCGCACCGTGACGTTGACGCTCGTGGAGGGGCGAGGCCTGCCGCTTCCAGTCGGCAGGCTCCCGGACGGGCAACTCCTCATCGTGGCCATCGGCTTCCCCACCCCGGGGGTGACGAGCGGGGTGCTGCAGGACACCGCCGCACTGTACCGCTGCAATGCGCTGGGCGAGCCGATCGACAGTTTGCGTCAGTTCCCGTTCAGCGACCTGCAGCTGTTCACCACGGAGCACGGGCCCTCGGTGACGCGACTGCCCTTTGGCCGGACCACCCAGGTCGGGGTCATCGGCGATGGCTTCTTCGTTGGGACGGCCGACGCCTACGAGATCCGCCTCTACTCGAGCGACGGAGCGCTGCAGCGCATTGTGCGACGGGAGCACGAGCGTCGCGCCCTCACGGACGCCGACATCCGGCACTACAAGGGACGTCGCCTGGCGACGGCCAGCGAGATGGAGAAGACGCGGTTCCAACTGGAGCGCCGGTTGGACGAGACCGAGTATCCCGCCACGATGCCGGCCTACGGCAGCGTCATGGTGGGCCGGGACGAGAATCTCTGGGTGGCCGACTATGTCGCCCCGGGCGAGCCCGGGCACTGGACGGCGTTCGATCGCGCGGGCCGCGTGGTCGCGGCGCTACAGACGCCGCCGGGTCTTCTCGTGTTCGAGATCGGATCGGACTACGTGCTGGGCCGCAGCCGCGACGAGCTGGACGTCGAGCGGGTGCAGCTGTACCCACTTGTGAAGCTCTGAGTCCAGCAGATCCCTGCCTTCTAGCGGCTCTTGCCGCACCACCACGTACAGAGCATCGTGTGTGTATCCGACGACCGTGGGGCTTCCATGGAACTGCAGCAGATTCCCGGAGTCGGGCCGAGCATCGCCCAGGACCTTCGAGATCTGGGTGTCGGGCGGGTAGCTGACCTCGACAGTGCCGATCCCGAGGAGCTGTATGAACGGTTATGCACGCTCCGCGGGGAACACATCGACCGGTGCGTCCTTTACGTGTTCCGGTGTGCGGTGTATTTCGCAAGCCACGATGCGCACGACCCCCAGCGGCTGAAGTGGTGGAGCTGGAAGGACAGAGAGGGGGCGGCCACCTGATCTCGCGACGGTAGCTGCGGAGACAGCAGTGAAGCCCCCTACCCCACCCTGAACAGTTCCATCCCCCGCTCGTAGCGCCGCTCGATGCGGCTGCGCAGGCGGGCCTGCTCCTTGCCCGAGAGGTTGGGGTCGCGCGCGATGAGCGCGAGCGCCGTGCGTCGGGCAGCCACCACGAGGTCACCGTCGGTTTCCAGATCGGCAAACCGGAGGTGGAACCCCCCGGCCTGGCGGGTGCCGGCCAGCTCACCCATGCCGCGCTCCTTGAGGTCCATTTCGGCGATCTTGAACCCGTCGCTCGTGCGGGCCAGCCGCTTGAGCCGCGGCATGGCCATCGGCTGGTCGCAGATGAGAATGCAGTGGCTCTCGTCGGCGCCCCGACCCACCCGACCGCGCATTTGGTGCAGCTGCGCCAACCCGAAGCGCTCGGGATGCTCGACCACCATGACCGTCGCGTTAGGCACGTCGATCCCTACCTCGATCACGGTGGTCGCCACGAGCACGTCCAACTCCCCATCGCGGAAGCGCCGCATGACCCCATCGCGCTCCTCAGACTTCATGCGGCCGTGTACGAGCCCGACGCGCAGGGGCCCCAGCTTGCGTTCCAGCTCCTCGGCCATCGTCGTGGCCGCCTTCAGGTCCACCCGCTCCGACTCCTCGATCACCGGGTAGACCACGTACACCTGTCGGCCGGCGGCACATTGCTCCTGCAGGAAGGCGTAGATCTTGCTTCGGTCCTTGCTGGTACGGACACCCGTCTTCACGGGCGCGCGTCCCTTGGGCTTCTCCTTCAGTGCGGAGATGTCCAGATCGCCGTACAGCGTGAGCGCGAGGGTGCGGGGAATCGGCGTCGCCGAGAGCAGCAGCACATCGGGCGCCTCCCCCTTCTCGATCAGCGCGGCGCGCTGCTCCACGCCGAAGCGGTGTTGCTCGTCGATCACGACGAGCCCCAGGTGGCTGAAGTCGGTGGTCTCCTGGATCAGCGCGTGCGTGCCCACGATGACGCGGGCACCACCTGTGGCGATGCGCTCCCGAACGGCCGCCTTCTCCGAGGCCGAGAGTCTTCCCAGCAGGACTTCGGGCTGGATGTCGAGAGCCGCCAGCAGCGCGCCGAGCGTGCGCGCGTGCTGTTCCGCGAGCAGCTCAGTGGGGGCCATGAACACCGCCTGGTAATCGTTCTCCACCGCTAGCAGCATGGCGAACAACGCCACCACCGTCTTGCCGGTCCCGACCTCGCCCATGAGCAGGCGGTGCATGCGCGCGTCACTCACCATGTCCTTGGTGATCTCGCGCACCGCCCGCTTCTGCCCCGCGGTGAGCTCGAACGGGAGCGTGTGCTTGAGCTTGGTCGTGAGCTCCTTCCTGACCTCGAAGTGCGGCCCCTTCTTGGCACCCTTGGCCAAGTGACGGGCCCGGGCGACGACGAGCTGCAGGTCGAGCAACTCGTCGAGCGCGAGCCGGCGCCGGCCTGGCTCCCACGCGCCGGGGGTCCCCGGTCGGTGGATCACGCTGAACGCCTCGCGCAACCCGGGCACACTCGTCTCACGACCCAAGGCCGGCGGGGTGACATCCTCCACCACGGCCACCATCTGGTCGAGGTGCTCGGCGATCACCCGCCGAATCTGCCGGTGAGTGAGTCCCTCCGTCGCGGGGTAGACGGGAAGCACGAGCCCTCCACCGAACTCCTCCGCCTCCGCCCCCTCGCCCTCCTCGGCCAGGACGATCTGCTCGCGCGGCACCAGCTGGCGGCCATGATAGTACTTCACGGGACCGGTGACGAGGACGAGCTGCCCCTGCTTGATCACCCGGTCGAGGAACGCCTGGCCCGGCCACGCGCACTCGATGACGCCCGAGGCGTCCTTGAGCACCGCGCGGAAGATCCTGAGCCGCCGTCGTGTCGGCACCACCGCCTTGGAGACGACGTGGCCCACGACGGCCACCTCTTTCCCCACGTCGGCCTTGGCGATGGGCGTGACCGTCGTGGCGTCGAGGTAGCGGTGGGGGACGTGATACAACAGGTCTTCGACGGTCCGCACGCCGAGACGCACAAACGCTTCGGCCCGTCTCGGACCCACACCCTTCAGGAATTGCACCGGCTGATCGAGAGCGACCGGCATCAGTCTGCGAGCATGCGTTCCGTGAAGCGCTCCGGGTCGAACACCTCGAGGTCGTCCAATCCCTCACCCACTCCGATGAAGGCGATGGGAATCTCCAGCTCGCGGCGCAGCCGAATCACGGCGCCGCCCTTGGCGGTGCCATCGAGCTTCGTAATCACGAGTCCGCTCACCGGCACGGCATCGGCGAACGCATGCCCCTGCTGCATCGCGTTCTGGCCCACCGTGCCGTCGAGCACGAGGAAGCTCTCGTGCGGGGCGCCGTCGCGCCGACGCTCCA
>JBDGYO010000395.1:0-2792 GCA_039584015.1 Gemmatimonadota bacterium
CGCAACGGCAACCTCTACCCGACTCACGGTCTCGGTCCCGTGGCCAACTGCATGGACATCAACCGCGGCGACCGGTTCGAGTACCTCGTGTCCATGAGCGGGCCGTCACGCGGGTTGCAGCAGTACGCGCAGGAGCACTTTCCGGCCGGATCGCCGCAGCGGGAGGAGCGGTTCGTGCTGGGCGACGTGAACGCCAGTCTCATCAAGACAACCAGGGGGCGCACGATCTACGTGGTGCACGACACGAACCTCCCCAGGCCCTACAGCCGCATTCACATGGTGCAGGGGACGAAGGGGCTGTTCCAGGGGTACCCCAACCGCGTGCACATCGAGGGACGCAGTCCCGAGCACCGTTGGGAGCCGGCCGAGGAGTACCTCGAGGAGTTCGAGCACCCGCTGTGGCGTGCCAAGGGCGACATCGGCAAGGGGACGGGGCACGGTAGCATGGATTACCTGGAGGATGACCGCCTGATTACGTGTCTCCGTGAGGGAAAGCCCACCGACATGAACGTGTACGACGCCGCGGCGCTGAGCGCGGTCATTGAGCTGTCGGAGCGCTCGGTGGCGAGCCGCAGCCAGCCGGCGGACTTCCCCGACTTCACGCGCGGGCGGTGGAAGACGAACCCGCCGCTGGGGATCGTGGAGGCGTAGTGGCCGACCTCGTCACGATGTTCACCGCGCGCTACGGCGGGCCGCCGACGCACGTGGTGCGTGCCCCGGGCCGGGTCAATCTCATCGGGGAGCACATCGACTACAACGGGCTCTCCGTGCTTCCCATGGCAATCCAGCGGCGGGTGACGTTGTTGTTCCGGCCGCGGTCCGACCCCATCGTGCGCGTCGCCAATACCGAGAAGGAGTACTCCACCAGGTCCTTCGCGCTGGGCCCCACGATCGAGCCCTACCCCGACGGCGACTGGGGGAACTACCTCAAGGCGGCCGCCCAGGGGTTGGCCGAAGCGTTCGGAGGCAACTTGAGCGGGTTCGATGCCGCGCTCACTTCGAGCATTCCCGTCGCGTCCGGGCTCAGCTCCTCCTCGGCGCTCACCGTCGCCGCTGCCGTGCCGCTGTTGGAGGTGAACCGCATCGAGATGGACCGCACGGCGCTGGCCGAGCTGCTGGCCCGGGCGGAGCGCTATGTGGGAACGGAGGGTGGCGGGATGGACCAGGCAGTGTGTCTCGGCGCGCACGAGGGCGCCGCGCTGCGGGTGGACTTCGAGCCGCTGCACCTGACCCCCGCACCGATCCCCAACGGCATCGCGATCGTCGTCGCGTCGAGCCTCTCGCAGGCGGAGAAATCCGGTGCGGTGCGGGACATCTACAACCGCCGCACTCGTGAGTGCCGCGAGGCGCTCGATGCGGTGCTCGACAAGGTGAGGAAGCCAAAGGGCATCGATTCGTATCCCGCGCTGCTCGCCAGGTTCGAGGCTGCGGAGCTTCTGGAGATGGGCGATGCCGCCCTGCAGGGCGACCTGCACCGTCGCTTTCGCCACGTCGTGAGCGAGGCGGCGCGCGTCGGGGAGATGGAGGCCGCCCTCGCCACCGGCAAGCTCGCAGAGGTGGGGCGACTCCTCAATGCATCACACGCCAGCTTGCGAGAAGACTACGACGTGAGCACGGACGGGCTCAACGAGCTCACGGAGCTGGCCGTGGCCGGCGGTGCCAGCGGCGCGCGGCTCACGGGCGCGGGTCTCGGGGGGTGTATCATCGCCGCGTGCGAGGCTGACAGTGCGGAGGCCCTGATCGAGAGTCTAGCAGAGGGCTTCTATAAGCCGCGCCGGGCGATCAAGGACATCGAGCGGCGCCTCTTCGTGGCGGAGCCCTCCGGCGGGATGTCGGTGGAGCGGCTGTAGCAGAGCGAAACCCGATGCTTGGGGCCACGTAAGGATCGGTGCAGCGAGAGGAGGTGCAGGTGGAGCGAGAGGTCATGATGTTTCTCTGCGGGATGCTCTCGTTCGGGATGATCGGGGGCTTCGGACTCGCCGGCTTCCGCATGTGGCTCAAGGCGAGGTCGGACCGGCGAGGCGAGATCGAGCCGGGAGACCTACGGCGGTTGACCGACGCGATGGAGAGCATGCACGCGCAGCTCCATCAGGTAAGCGAATCGATGGCGGAGCTGCACGAGCGTGTCGACTTCACAGAACGCATGCTGACCCGCGGTGAGGACAGGCCGCTTGCGCGGCAGGACACTCCCGTCTGACAGTCGGTGCCGCCAGCTGACCAGAGGTAAGGAGAATGCCTGAAGAAGTCGCGATCCTGATCATGGTGGCCATGCTCGGAGGCTTCAGCCTCTCCGGGTTGAGCATGCTCCTCAAGGCACGGGGGCGTCGCCATAGCGAGGTGGGCCGGGAGGAGGTCGACCGCCTCAGCGACGCGGTCGAGAGCCTGCACGACCAGGTGTATCAGATGCGCGACTCCATGGCGGAGCTGCACGAACGGGTGGACTTCGCCGAACGGTTGTTGACCAAGGGTGGGAAGGAGGGCTAGATCAGACCCACCTTGGGCAGGATCCGGAGGATCCCCCATCCGGCCACGGCGGCCACCAGCAGAGATACCACCCCCGCGAGCAGGTTGCCGTACAGCAGGTACCCCGTCCCGAACAGCGTGGCGTAGACCGCCACGCATCCCAGCACCCAGCCGAGCATCGACGCGCTCACGCTTCCTGTCACCGGCTGCGTCGCGACGGCCGCGCGCCAGCCACGACCGAAGGGGCGGATCCTGTCGTAGAACGCCTGCAAAGTCTCCCGATCGTCCGGTGGCGTCAGCAGTGTCACGGTGAGCCACCCTACCGTCGT
>JBDGYO010000396.1:0-2789 GCA_039584015.1 Gemmatimonadota bacterium
CCTCCTGGCGGCAATCGACAGGATGCACGGCCAACTGGCGGCGGCGGAGCGGCGGATGGGCGCGCAGGTGGCCATTGAGGAGGAGCGAGGCAACATGGCGGAGGCGCTCGACATCGCGATCAGCATGGCCTTTCTCGACATCGATCGCGGTGCTCCGGAGGAGGCGATTGCCAAGGTGGAGGCGGCGCTCGAGCGCTATCCGCTGGCCACGATTCCCCCCACCGATCGGCAATACTCCAGCCTCATGGCGCTGCACGCGGTGGCCGGGCAGCCGCAGCGGGCGCGGGAGTTCCAGGCGGAGTGGCGGCGCGAGGTGGACGAGGCGCTGCGCCGCCGACCGGGCCGGCACCGCGTGGAGGGAGTCATCGCGCTCGCGGAAGGGCGTGCCGACCAAGCGATCGCGGAGTACCGCGCCTACTACGCCGAGGTCGGGTGCAACGTGTGCTCGCTCTACGAGCTGGGCCGCGCGTATGATGCTGCCGGGGAGCCGGACTCGGCGCTCGCCGTGTACGAGCGCGCCACCTCGATCCCCGACCTGAGCCGGATCTTCAGCGATGTCATCTGGCTGGCCCCGACCTACAAGCGGCTCGGCGAGCTGCACGAGCAGGTAGGCAACCGCGAGCGAGCCCTGGACTACTACAACCGGTTTGTGGAACTGTGGGAGGACGCCGACCCCGAGCTGCAGCCGGTGGTCCGTGACGTACGCGAGCGGGTAGCTCGCCTGGTCGCAGAACCGAGGGAGTGAGGGGGCACGGGACTACCCGCCAGTCGGGGGTGCTGCGGTTGAAGGGGTGAGTTGGTGTCGTGAGGCAACACGGCAAAGTACGACATTCTCTCCTCAAATCCCGGCAACGGACGACACGAACTCGCGTTTAGGGTGACATTCTGCCGGGTTTGGGCCCCCTAGCCGATATCCAATCCAGTGCCCAACCCGGTTGTCTTCAAAGACGACAATCCAGCCCCACTTTAAGGGAACTCCAGAGTCTGCCAGAGCGTGTAACGGAAAACTGGCTGGTGAGCCCAGCTCCGTGCCCGTGATCCGGTTGACCGGGCCGCGGCTGCGAACGAACGATCTTATAGGGGTGGAAACGAGAAATGACGACTGGTCGATTCGACCGGACTATGCCCGCCTTGGCAGGGCTGGGTGCCCTTATTGGCGTCCTGGCGATTATCGCGGCACCGCCAGCGAGAGGTCGAGGGGCGAAAGAGGTAGAGCACCTGCAGGGTCCAGACAAGATTGTGTTTCGCTCACAGGTACTCGGCGAAGAACGCACCGTTCTCGTGCGGTTGCCCGACGGATATGAGAGCTCCTCTCGGCGCTACCCAGTACTGTACGTGCTGGACGCGGAATACTTCTTCCAACAGGCTGCCTCTGCCGTCCAGTTCCTTTCTGAGTTGGGATATCAGGGTGGCCAGCATCCGATCCCCGAGATGATCGTGGTCGGCGTGGTCAACGTCGATCGCGACCGAGATTTCACGCCTACACACGCGCCGGAACAGAGCCAGGGCCGACTCAGCTTCCCCACGAGTGGTGGCGCTGAGGCCTTTCTGGAGTTCTTCGAGAAGGAGCTGTCTTCGCTGGTGGAATCGACGTACCGCACCCATCCCCACCGCATCCTTTCGGGGTGGTCTCTTGGCGGGCTATTCACGGTGCATACGTATCTCGAGAGACCGCATCTGTTCTCGCGTTACCTGGCTATCGGCCCAAGCCTGTGGTGGGACGACTCGGTCACGGTCAAGGAAACACGGCGACGGCTGAGGAACGGCGATGCGTTGTCCCCGAAGCGTCTGGTGATCACGCTCGGCGCTTTGGAAGGCGGTGACATGGACGGTGCCGTGCGGCGGAATTTCGTGCCGCTCCTTGCCGCTCAGCGGCAGCCGGCCCTCGACTTCGCTTTTCTGGAGATTCCGGGCGAGAACCACGGGCATGCGCCCTACAAGGCGTATTTCAATGGCCTGCGCGCCCTGTACTCGGATTGGCTCGTTCCAAGCAACGTAATGCAGGAGGGGCTGGCCGCGGTGGATGGGTTCTTCGAGGACCTGTCAAGCCGATACGAGTGCCCGGTAGACGTACCGCTGTCGGTGTACCGGACTCTGTCTGTCACTCTGCCTGCCATCGAGCCTGCCCTCGAGGTTGCGCGGCTCGCCGTGGCCCGATACCCGCACTCTTCCGTTGCGTACCTCTCGCTCGGGAGACTGCAGCAGATCCAGGGAGATACGTCGGCGGCGGTTGCGAGCCTCGAAGAGGCGCTCCAGCTCGAGTTGGCGAGGCCTGTCCCCCAATCGGAGTTACTGCGCGCCATCAGGGGCAGACTCCAACGGCTGCAGGCCCGAGACGAGTGAGTGTTGCCCTAGCGACCGAAACGGGTTTCAGCCCCCTAGCGGCACCCCTCTGGATCAGGAGAGTCTCAGCTCCACGGAAAGGGGGGAGTCGCGGTGTTGCCACTCCACCCTAGCCGCCCACTGGGTCAAGGCGTACTGTAGTCTTGTACGTAGCTGAGCTCGGGCCCGGCGGACGGGAGCAGGAGGATTGCAGTGACCATCATTACCATATCGAGGGGGGCATACAGCGGCATCGAAGGCCTGGCGGAACGCCTGCGTGACGAACTGGGCTATCGTCTTTTCTCCCGAGAGGAGCTGCTGGTCAACACTGCTGAGGAGTTCGGGGCGTCGGCGAGCCAGCTGGAATCGGCTCTCAAGCACATACCTGGGCTACTGGAAGGACGTGGCCTCACAAGGCTGCACTACATCCACTGCGTGCAGGCGGTCATCGCCAAGGCCGTCCAAGG
>JBDGYO010000397.1:0-2788 GCA_039584015.1 Gemmatimonadota bacterium
CATTGTGATCGATGGTGTCGTGGTCACGAACGCGTCGAACACCATCGAGGCACCCATCTGGGGCACCGGGTACGCCAACCGGCTCATCGACCTCAACCCCGACGACATCGAGAGTATCGAGATCTTGAAGGGCGCGGCCGCGTCCGGGCTGTACGGCTCGCGCGCGTCGAACGGCGTGGTCATCATCACGACCAAGTCGGGCCGGCGCAACAGCACCCAAGTGACACTCCGGACCTCACTGGGGTTCGAGCAGGTGAACCGTCTGCCTGTGCTCCAGACGCGCTGGTCGCAGGGGCTGGCGGACCCCGCGGGCGATCCCACGGATCCGGCCAACAACATCAACCCCTCGTCGAGCGTCAGCTGGGGTCCCATGCTCGCCCCCGATACGCCGATCTACGATCACGCCAACGAGATGTTTGGCACCGGTGTCCGCAGCGACAACTCGCTCTCGCTGTCGGGCGGGAGCGACCGCACCACCTACTTCCTGTCGGTCGGCTACTTGTATCACAACGGCACGATCGAGGGAAACTCCGACTACAAGCGGCTGACGACCCGCCTCAAGGGCGCGCACGACTTCCTGCCGAATCTGAACATCGAAGGGAACTTCGCGTTCACGACGAGCGACGGCGACCTGGTGCAGCAGGGGTCGACCATCAGCGGGATGTTGCTGGGTGCCTTCCGCACACCGCCCGAGTTCAACAACCTGCCGTACCGTGATACGACCAACGGACTGCACCGCTCCTACCGCTATCCCAACCCGACGGAGCTGGTGCGCACGCGGGGGTACGACAACCCCTTTTGGTCAGCGAATGAGATCCCCACCACGGCACAGGTGGACCGCTACACCGGAAACCTCCAGCTCGACTGGGATCCCTGGGCGTGGCTCGAGATCCGCTACCTGGTGGGACTCGACTTCGCCAACGACCAGCGGCGCACCCTGTGGCCCAAGAGCTCGTCGGACTTCCCGCGGGGCCATCTCATCCGGGCGGAGCTGGTGAACCGGGTGTTCGATCATACCCTGCTGGCTGCATTCACACGCCAGTTCAGCGAGGACTTCGGAGCGAGCCTGACCATCGGGCAGAACCTGAACCAGACCAGCTTCCGGCGCTACCAGGTCGATGCCGACAACCTCATCGAAGGTGCTGAGCAGCTGGACTTCACGGTGGATCGGGATCCCTGGGAGTTCGAGGAGACTCTACAGACCGAGGGCTACTTCGCCGACCTGGCGCTCGACCTGTGGGGCCAGCTGTTCGTCAAGGCCGGAGTGCGGTACGACGGCTCCAACACGTTCGGCGGCGATATTGACACGCTCACGGGCCGGCAAGAGCCGAGCCGGTTCTGGTATCCCAAGGCGAGCGTGGCGTGGGATTTCGGACGGTACCTGAGCTTTCTTGACTTCGGCAAGCTGCGCGGCGCCTATGGCCAGGCGGGGAGGCAGCCGCCGGCCTACTCGAACATCATCGGGTATGAGCCCGTCGGGACGTACTACTCCTTCAACGTCATTGCGTCACCCGACCAGTCACCCAATACGGTGATCGCACCCGAGCGCACGACCGAGACCGAGGCTGGTCTGGATCTCACCGTGCTGGGGAACCGGCTGAACTTGGGGGTGACCTACTACCGGGCGAGAACCAGGAGCGCGATCGTGGACCGGGACCTCGACCCCGCCACCGGCTTCGGCTCCATCCTGGACAATGCCGCAGAGTGGCACAGCTGGGGGTGGGAGATCTCGCTGGATCTCCTGGCCGTACAGTCGCGTGACTTCGATTGGCGCATCACGACCCATTGGGGGACGAACACGAGCGTGGTGGACTCGGTGCTCGGCACGGAGGAGCTGGCGATCACGGGCTTCAGCTCGTTCCGCTCGGCGGTGATACCGGGCTATCAGCTCCCGGTGCTGTACGGCACGGACTTCCACCGGTTCGGCCGTGGTGACCTCGTCGGTGGTGTCGACATCGACAACGCGTTCAGCGGTTGGTCGGAGGGCGATCTCTACATCTGCGCCGCGAGCGACCCTGGTTGCGACATCACCGGTTTCCCCCTGGAGAATCCTGACTTCCGTGTCATCGGTGATCCCAACCCCGACTGGACCGGCTCGCTGCGCAGCACGTTCACCTTTTTCCGCAAGCTCAGGCTCTCCGGCCTGCTCGACGTGAAGCACGGCGGCGACATGCTCAACGGCACCAAGGGTGCGTTGTACTACTTCGGCGCCCACGCAGAGACGGACGCGGCGCACGGCACGGGCGCCGATACGCTATTCGTGACGTGTGAGACATGCGGGCCCGGTGCCGGCACCGAAGTCAACCTCAACTGGTCTACGTGGTTCGCCGGGGGCGCCGGCAGCAGCTTCACCGGCCCGGGCTCGCAGTTCGTCGAGGATGCCGGCTTCGTCAAGCTGCGCGACCTCTCCATCTCCTACACATGGGATGCGGGCTGGCTGCAGCGCATCGGGTTCAACACGCTGGACATCACGCTGAGCGGCCGCAACCTCGTCACGTGGACCGACTACACGGGAATCGATCCCGAGAGCAACCTGACCGGCCAGACGCTGGGGCGCGGGCTGGAGTACTTCAACCACCCGCAGGCGCGGACCTTCGTGTTCGCCCTGACCTTCAACCGTTAGCAGGGAGGCGACGATGACGATCAGACCGCTGTCGATGCGGCGTGCCCTGTGCGCGGCGGTTCTGGTGGCGTCGGTGAGCGCGTGCGAGTTCATCGACCCGATCACCGAGAACCCCAATACGGTGCCCGTGGCCACCCTGGATCAGCTGCTCGTGTCCACGACGGT
>JBDGYO010000063.1:0-12101 GCA_039584015.1 Gemmatimonadota bacterium
AACCCCACCCGCACGCTGATCGTCACCGCGCTCATCGTGCTCGGCTCGCTGGTGCTGTGGGAGAAGGGACCGCCGGTATTCCGAGAGCGGACGGAAACGCTTTTCGCCCTGGAAGACGACTATAACATGTCGGAAGAGACGGGACGAATGCACATATGGACCCGTGGACTCGGCTACGCCATCGACTACCCCATCACCGGCGTCGGGATGCAGAACTTCGCCATCGCCGAGGGCGAGTTCTTTGCCCGCACCTCCACCCGAGAGGCGTGGCGGCCGGCTCACAACACCTATGTGCAGGGGTATGCCGAGTTCGGGTTGGTGGGCGGCACCCTGCTGATGGCGATCCTGGCCGTCGCCGCTCGGCGAGCGTACCTGTTGTGGCGCAGGCGCCAGCCCGCTTCCGTCAGTTCGCTCGGACGGCGGCCCGAGCTCCTCGCATCATTCGCGGCATTCTGCCTCGCGGCACTGTTCCTCTCGCACGCCTACTCCTATCTCCTGTTCGCGATCCTGGGCCTCATCGCGTTTGCCCATCGGGTCCGTTCCCTCGAACACCAGACCCCGGCGACCTCCGCCTGACACCTACCTCTGGCGCAGCCACTCCTCGAGCACCAACAGCATGTAGATCCGCTGCCCGTGGTTGCGCGCGCCGGTGAGGTGGGTTTCCGCAAGCCAGCGAATCCCTTCAGGCCGTAGCCAGCCGCTGTCCATCAAGGGCTCGCTCTTCTCGAGAGCCCTAACCGTATCGCGGTGCGACCTCACGAACCATGTCGACAGCGGCACGTTGAACGGCTGCTTCGGACGGCGCACAAGCCGCTCGGGCACGTAGCGGTACAGCAGCCGCCGCAGAAAGCTCTTGCCGACTCGACGCTCGACCAACCACTCCTCCGGAAGCCGCATTGCGAACTCCAGGATCTCATGGTCCAGCAGCGGTGCCCGCGCTTCGAGAGCGTGCGCCATTGTCGCTCCGTCGACCTTCGGATTGAGACAGTCGGCCAAGTACGTCTGGATATCGACGACTCGCATACGCCGTAGGTCATCTCCGGAGGTAGATCGGAAGCGGCCGGCAAGCATGGCTTCCGCTCCCGCGTGCCGCCCCGAGCGGTGATTGGCCAGCTCACTCGTGTACAGGCGTTCCCGTTCGCCGGTTCCGAACACCGCCCTCATCGCGGCAAACCGCTCGGCGTCTGAGCTCTCTTCGCACAGTTCGCCTACTCGCTGCATCCCGTGGAGCACACGCCACGGTCGCCCCATGACTCGCTGCCCTTCCCTACCGATGATTGCACCGACCCTCGCGAACGGCTTGGGGACCCAGCCGGCCAGGCTGAAGAGCCGCTGCGCACTCAGATACCATCCGTAGCCACCGAACCCCTCATCGCCTCCGTCCCCCCCCAGCACCACGGTCACATGCTCCCGCGTCTGCCTCGCGAGCAACCACAGGGGCAGCGCCGCAACGTCGGCAAACGGCTCACCAAACTGTCGCACCACATCCGGCAGGAGGTGCAGGAGCTCGGCGTCGACGTGACACTCGTGATGCTCGGTTCCGAGATGCACCGCCACATCGGCCGCGTACGCCGATTCATCGAACGCGGGCACATCGAAGCCGATGGAGAACGTGCGCATCTTGTGTCGCGTCTGCCGAGCCGCGACCGCTGTCACGAGGCTGGAATCGACGCCGCCGCTCAGGAACACCCCCAGCGGTACGTCACTGCGCAGGCGTATTGCGACTGCTTCATTCAACAGCTCATCGAGCACCTCGATAGCTTCCGCCTGGCTACCCTCGAACGGATCTGAAGACGCAAGCTCCCAATAGGGTAGGAACGTCACCCCGCCGCGACCTTCCGTGACTATCGCTTGTGTGCCGGCCGGCAGCTTGCCCACTCCGCGGTATGCCGTGAGCGGAGCGGGCACGTAGGAGAGCGTGAGGTACGCATCGATGGCCTGTGGGTCGACCGCCCATGCCCCTGGTAGACAGTGGCGCAGTGCTTCCATCGTAGAGGCGAAGTACAGACACCCATCTCGTTCCGCGTAGAACAACGGCTTCTTGCCCACGCGATCGCGGGCCATCAGCAGCTCACCCCTCCGGTCATCCCAAGCGGCAAAGGCAAACATCCCGCGCAGAGCGTGAACGCCCTGCTCCCAATCCCGCTCCAGAATACGGAGTAGGACCTCGGTATCGGACTGCGTTTGGAAGGGCACACCGCGCCGAGCGAGGTCGTGCCGCAGCTCTATGTAGTTGTATATCTCGCCGTTGAGCACCACACCCAAGTGCCCGGAATCGCTCACCATGGGCTGCTGGCCGGTTTGGAGATCGATAACGGCGAGTCGTCGATGCCCGAAGCAGGCTCGACCCGACGGGGCCGTCCACACACCCGCACCGTCGGGGCCACGATGCTCCACGAGCCGCATCATGCTCGAGACCCGGTCCCGGTCGGGGCGAGCACCAGGCTCTAAAGCCACTCCGCCCACGATGCCGCACATGGACGCCGCTACTCCAGTCCTGCCGGGGGCGCTACCCTGCGGTCTGCACCCTCGCCGACTCGTCCGCCGTTCCGCTCCGCCGCCCGCAGTGCGCTCTCGTAGTTCTCGACGACTCTCCTTGCGACGTCGCTCCAATTGAAGGACCGTGCGTATCGCGTCAGGGCGCCTCGATCCCACGCCCTGGACAGGGCAGCGACCAGCCCCCCGGCGATCGACTCCGCGGTCCGCTCAACCAACGCCCCGTGCTCACCCTCACGAATGACTTCAGGCGTACCCCACACGTTCGTCGCGACCACAGGAGTGCCGCACGCGAGAGACTCCAAGAGGACGTTGGCCCACCCTTCCTTGGCGCTGGCGAGGCATGATGCATCGGCCGCAGAGTACCAGTCCCCTAGCTCTTCGTTCAGAACCGCCCCGGCGAAGAGCACATCATTACTCAAACCGCAGTCAGCCACTTGCTGACGCAAGGCCGGCAGCGTGTTCCCCTCCTCCCCGGGAGCACCCACGATCACGTAGTAGAACACGGTGCCGTCTCGCTGTTTGATGCGACGCATCGCCTCGAGTACGAGATGATGTCCCTTACGCTCGACCAGGTGCCCTACCGAGATCACGATCTGGCGGTCCGCAGGCAGGCCCAGACGGTCACGCGCTGCTTGACGATCCTCAGGGTAGAATAGGCGCCCATCCACGGCGTTCGGGATGGTCTCGGTCCTCTCTTCGGGACACCCCAGCTCCACCGCCGCGCGCCTCAGCGCATCAGCGACCGACATGACTCGGCTTGCACCACGCAGGGCACGCACGATTTGGCGCCGCCGGATCGGATGTCCCGGAAAGACATTGATGTCATGCCCGCGCAAGGTGACGGTCATCGGCTTACCCAAGAGCCGGGCAAGCAGCAGTCCGGCGTATCCATCGGGATAGGCCAGCTGCGTGTCGATGACGTCCGGGTCGAAGCTCTGCCGCAGCTTCCGGGCGTGCCACCACACCGCTAGGAACATCAAGATCCCGTCCAGCGGCTTGAGGAACTTCGGTACCGAGAGAAACCGCGGATAGGAAACAGCGACGCCATCGATCTTCGCTGCCGAGGGAATCCGCCGACGATGCGCGTATCGCTTGAGGTGCCAGGCAAACGGGAAGTAGGGAATCGGCGAGAGCACACGAACATCACATAGCTGAGCCACGTGAGAGATCCGTCGATGAACGAAGACGGCGTGCACCGGCTGCGCCGGGTTCGGGTACATCATGCTTATGACCAAGACCCTCAGCCGCCGCTCGCGCACAGTGCCGGTTCCCATCTACGCTTCCCGGTTCTATGGGTAGCCGAGTTGCCGGGACAGGGCGCGCCATCCCCCCCTCGCCCCGCTCCACACCGTGTTCCGCTGGTGCGGTGTGAGCACGAAGCTCCACCCGACCAACCCGTACGCCCCGAGCAGCGCGGCTCCGAACCCTATCTGCCTCAGCAACCCTGCCGGCCCCAGATAGGACAGTGCGACCACCCCGGTCGAGAGCAGCAGTAACAGTGCCGCCTCACGAAAGCGCCAGCCGATCGGGTAAACTCGCTGTGCCCAGCCATACGCCAGTCCGCAGCGCACCGCAAGGCTCAACACCGTCGCCCACGCCGCCCCAAATGCCCCGTACGGCGGGATGAGCAGGAAATACAGCATCATTGCCACGCCAGCGGAGATCCAATTGGCGTAGCTCACATACTTGGTTCTCTCGCTGATATCGATCGCCGTTGTGAACAACCAGTACCCATTGTTGAAGAGATAGCCCATCACAACGATGGGAATGAGCGCAGCCGCCGGTGCAAAGGCTTCGGTCGTAAGAATGCTCACTACCGGCCGCGCCATGACGCCGATCGTCATCGCCACGGTCACGCTCACCGCGGACATCCCGAACAACCCGGCGTTGAACATCCCGTCGCGCTCCGCCTCTGAACGAGCAGCACTCTGATGCGCCATGGGTGCCCATGCGTTCAGGAAGGGAGTCGCCGTGATGGCGGTCATCATGAGGCCGAACTGGTAGGCGAGCGCGTACAGACCCACTTCTGCGGTACCACGGAACGCCTGCAGAATGAACCGATCTCCGAACGTGAGCAGGAAGCTGGCCGCGATGGCGAACTGGTACGGCACGCCGAACCGGCGAATCATGGCTACGACGCGGCGCTGTATGCGGATACCCGTACGTCTCAGCATCCAGCCAGCAACCGGCACGCCCACTATAGCGTTGGCCAACAGCCCACCGAGCAACATGCCCTTCACACCCATGCCCAAGCCCACTAGGAAGAACACGTTCAGCGCCACGTTGACGAGTAGCCGCGCGACCATTACCGCCGTGTACGCGCCGGCCCGCTGCCTCGCCTGCAGGAACAGCAGGGGTACCGGCAGCAGGGCTTGAAGGAATAGACTCACGCCCGCGATGCGGACGAGCTCGGCCGATCCGGAACCTCGCAGCACGACCTGCCAGATCCCAGGCGCAGCCGCCAACACTAACGCCGCTCCGACTGCGTGCAGCAGCAGCAGTAGCAGGAACGTCGTGCTCAGGAGCACGTGGCGCTCTCTGGTGTCTGGTGACTTGAAGTAGAACCGAAGCACACCTGCCGTCGTGCCCTCGGCGACTAGAATGGCCACCACGTCCAGCGTCACTTGCAGCAGGTACAGTACGCCGTAGTCTTCCGGAGTCAGGAAGCGGGTGTACAGGGGCAGCATGAGGATTGACACCGCCCGCGCCGCGACAGTGCCAATCGCGTAGAGCACCGAATCTCGCGCCAGGCGCCTCCGCGAGATCAGGCCCACCTCCTGGCCAGCCGCTGACCCACCAGCGGCCTCGCCCAGCCCCGTCGCGCCAGCGCTTCCTACCGATGCGCCGCGGTCTGTCGCTGTTCCCACAGCACCGGACCCAACTGGTCTGCGATCTCATCCCCTATCACAGCCCAGTCGAAGGCCTCACGCACTCTACGCTGCCCATTGATGCCAATACGCTCTCCCAGTCCCCCGTCCTCGAGCATCTGTACCACAGCGCTCGCGAATGCTGCCGGATCGTCCTCGATAAGCAGATCCTTCCCGGCCGTGACGGCTAGGCCTTCCGCTCCGATCGAAGTGGATACCACCGGTCTGCCTACCGCGAGCGTCTCGAGGATCTTCAGGCGTGTGCCACCCCCTACTCGCAGCGGCACCACCACGACCTCGGCCTCGGCGATTGCGGCGTAGATGTCCGGAACCGCCCCAACGAATCGTACGCCCTCCCGGCCTGCACCCAGCTGTGCCAAAGCCGCTCCGCCGCGCCCCACGATGTGCAGCTCCGCGTCCGGATGAGCACTGCGCACCTGCGGAAATATCTCGGAAAGCAGGTACTGCACTGCATCCACGTTGGGGAAGTAATCCAAGTTGCCGAAGAACAGCAGCCGCCCCTTTGCCGGAGACGTTCGCGGTTCACGTGCGAAACTCTGAACGTTCACGCCGTTGGGAATCACGCGAACATCGCTCAGGAGATCCCGGCGTCGCAGTTGACTTCGCTCCTCCTTCGAACAAACCCAGACTTGATTAGCCCGCCGGAAGATCTTCCGCTCGAATCCCTCGAGCTTACGTGCCGTGAGGCGGGCGTACGCGCGACGATGCGGACCATGGAGCCGCGGTACGTAACGCTGCATTACCACCGAGTCGATGTTCTGAGTGTCGACCACCGTGTACAGCTCTGACGACACTCGCTCCAGGTAGGGGAACATGAAGGTGCAGAACGCCACTCCGATGTCGCAGCCGTCTTCGCGCACGACTCGCTTCAGAGCCTTCTCGAAGGCGCGGCTTCGGGTGTTCCATGCCTGGATGGGCCTGCGTGACAGGACACCCAAGGCGAGCCGCAGTGGCGAGTATCGCCGCGGAGGGGGCACCGTGACGACCGACAGCCGCCCCCCCACAGCGGAGCGGAACTCATCGAGGACGCCATTACTGTCATCCGGATGGAACACCACCAGCGTCGTGTCGATTCGCGAGGCGATCTCGCGGATCAGGTGGAACACCCTGACGCTGTACCCGGAGTCGAGCGGAAATGGCAGACGGTCCGCCAACGCCACTGCTCGGGGTTCACCAGCTCCGTTATTCGTCACCGCCCAGTCTCGCTCCTTGTCATGCACCACGTACGTGTTGCACGATCGCAACAGTCAGGTGGTGGCAAGTGCGACCGCGACCCGCTCACACCTGTCCTCGCCAACGGCTGCCACCTCACACAACAGGCTGTCACACAAGCACTTACACGACCGCCGGCGGCGCTAAGAACATCGCAACTGGGTCTGCTTCTTGCACCTGCACCGTCTCGCGGACGGCGGCGGCACTCCTAGCTGTCGCAGGTAGCTTGCCAGGGACGCCGTGCAAGTCGGCGTTGGCAGACACGGGCGAGTTCGACTGAGGAAGTCATGGGCGTGATTGGCGGGAATCTCGGCTACCACATACTGCGGCGCCTGGCACCGGGTGGCGTGGGTGCTGCCTTCAACGGCGATGGCTGCGCGAACGGGAGCAAGCTCGAGCGCGTGTTCGGCCCCCTAGTCTGGGACCATACCGCCGGCAAAACGGTCATTGACCTGGGCTGTGGCGCCGGGAAGGAAGCGGTTCAACTGGCCGTGCGTGGCGCCGAGAGAGTGATCGGCATCGATATCCGAGAACACGTACTCAACGCCGCACGGGATCTTGCACAGCGCCACTCCGTGTCCGATCGCTGCCACTTCACAACCCACACTTCAGAACGGGGCGACGCACTCGTCTGCCTGGATGCCTTCGAGCACTTTGCGGACCCGGGCGGCATGCTCACACGCATCGCTGAGCTCCTCAGGCCCGGCGGTCGCGCCTTCGTCGCGTTCGGCCCCCCCTGGTTGCACCCCTACGGGGGACATCTGTTCTCCGTCTTCCCCTGGGCCCACCTCCTGTTCACTGAGCGCGCGCTCATCCGGTGGCGGTCCGACTTCAAGTCCGACGGCGCTAGCCGGTTCGACGAAGTAGAGGGCGGTTTGAATCAGATGACGGTCAGCCGCTTCGAAGCTCTCATACGCAGCGGCCCGATGCGGATTGCCAGCTTCGAGACCATTCCAATCAGGCGCCTGGAACACCTCTCCAACTCGCTTACGCGCGAGCTCTTGACCTCACTCGTCAAGTGCACGCTCGTTAACGACGAGTCCACGGACTCCGGGGCAGGCGCCGAGACTAAAAGATAGTGTAGATGAAGGGCGCCAGCGCAGACGTCTGTGCGAACACCAACAGGATTCCGACCAGCACTAAGACGATGATTACGGGCGCCAACCACCACTTCTTCCTCACCCGCATGAATACCCAGAGTTCTCGAGCCAAACCGTAGATCGCCATCGATGCTCGCTCCTTGCTAGAACTGGTGCCTCAGACCGCCGCGCTTCGGGTCATTTCGCTCGCGCCGCACCCAGAAACCCCCAGCCGTTTCAGCCCGCCGAAGTGACGTAGCCTTCAGCAACCGGGCCGCGAATCCGATCGGCATCACGACCACCATGTAGACGATTCCCAGTAGCAGCGGCGTCGTGACACGCGAGAGCGCTCGAGCCCCTGCCATCCACCAGCGCTCCACTCGCTGCATCGCGCCGGGCACGACGAGACCGCCTACAACGAGTGCGCCGCCGGCCGCTCCCAGCACACCTGTAGCGACCGGGTGCCCGCGCCACCACACCAACAGTGCCAGGGCAATGAAGGCAAGCCCCACTGTGACGCCGAAGCGCCTGCCGCTCGCCACGCTCAGTCCAACGCGAACTGCTTGCGCCAATCCTCGCTCTCCTCCCACTCCGGCTGCTCTTCCTTCCAGAGGCAGTAGGGTCCAAGCACCAACATATCGATGTGCGTTCGCATGAAGCAGCGGTACGCATCCTCCGGCGTGCACACGATCGGCTCACCGCGCACGTTGAACGACGTGTTGACCACTACGGCGCACCCAGTGCGCTCCCGAAAGTTTTGGATGAGGTCGTAGTAGTCCGGGTTCGTCGCCCTTGAAACCGTCTGAATCCTCGCCGAGTAGTCGATGTGGGTAACGGCCGGGATGTTCGACCGACACACGTTGAGTTGCTCGATTCCCCAAAGGTCCTGATCCGCCTCGGACATCGGGATCTGGCAGCTCTCAGCGACCGGCGCGACCAGCAACATGTAGGGAGACGGGCGATCCAACTCGAAGTACTCTCCCACATTCTCCTCGAGGACGCTGGGCGCAAACGGCCTGAATCCTTCTCGGAACTTGATCTTGAGGTTCATCTGCGCCTGCATCTTCGGACTACGTGCATCCCCGAGGATGCTGCGCGCCCCGAGTGCCCGCGGGCCAAACTCCATACGACCGTTGAACCAGCCAACGACCTTTCCCTGCTCCAACGCCTCCGCGACCACATCGAGCAGGAACGAGCGCTTGAGCCGTTCGTACCGTGCCCCCTGCGACCGGAGGTAGGCCTCGATCTCTTCGGGCGCGAATGCGGGACCCAGATACGCCCCCTGCATCCCGTCGCGCTCCCCGTGCATTCGCCTGGGCTTCTGACACTGGCGGTGCCACACAAGCTGCGCTACTCCGAGGGCACCGCCGGCGTCTCCGGCAGCCGGCTGAATCCACAGGTCGTCGTACGGCCCTTCTCTGAGAATGCGGCCGTTCGCCACGCAGTTCAGAGCAACGCCTCCCGCCATGCACAGGTGCTTCATCCCAGTCTCGCGGTGCGCCGTTCGAGCCATGCGCAACAAGATCTCCTCGCAGACCTCTTGGATCGATCGCGCCAGGTCCATCTCACGCTGGGTCAGCTTGGACTCGGGCCTTCGCGGCGTGCCCCCGAACAAGCGGTCGAACGCCCCGTTCGTCATGGTCAAGCCAGTCAGGTAGTTGAAGTACTCTTGGTTCAGCCGGAACGATCCATCATCCCGCAGGTCGAGGAGCTCACGACGGATGACGTCCACATACTTGGGCTCTCCATAGGGAGCCAAACCCATGACCTTGTACTCACCCGAATTGACCTTGAATCCCGCGTAATACGTAAACGCCGAGTACAGCAGGCCTAGCGAATCAGGCCACTGCAGCTCCTGCAGGAGCTCGATATCGCTTCCCTTCCCCAAACCGATCGACGCGGTCGCCCACTCGCCGACTCCGTCGACGGTCAGGATGGCGGCTTCATGGAACGGTGATGGGTAGAACGCACTGGCCGCATGTGACTCGTGATGCTCGGCATAGAGGACCTCCCCCTCGTAGCCAAGCTCCTCGCGAATCTGTCGCTCCATGTGGAGCTTCTCGCGAACCCACAAAGGCGCTGCCCGCCGGAAGGACGCGAAGCCACGCGGGGCCACATTGAGATAGGTCTCAAGAATCCGCTCGAACTTCAGCAGCGGTTTGTCGTAGAAGCCAACGTAGTCCAGATCAGACGCGTGGAGTCCGCCGGCCTGCAGACAGAAGTCCACCGCCTGCGCGGGAAACGACGCATCCCCCTTCTTGCGGGTGAAGCGCTCTTCCTGCGCGGCCGCCACGATCTCACCGTCTCGCAGGAGGCAGGCGGCGCTATCGTGGTAGAACGCCGATATCCCCAGAATGTGGACTGCTGACATAGGGCGCATCTCAGGTGTCCGACCCGACCCCACTCCCGGTCCGCACACCCCAACCATCCTCCATCGCAGCAAGACCCAGGCAACCGCTCCGACGAATGGCCCGATCATCGCAAGGCATTGCCACCCAATCGATTAGGGTAGCCGAAGCTGCCCTGCCCTCTCGTCATATAGCGGCAGTGTACCCCGATATGTAGAGCTCACGCCACAGATCGGCAGCCCGGCAACAGCCCTGGCACACCCCTTGCTCGCCATCCGCTGTGCGTATTGGCCCGGCCGGCGGCTCATGAACTTGTCCAGCGCCCGACAAGTCGCTCTAAACGCGTCGATCGCCGTTCTCGCCGGCATCGCGGCACTCGCGTTGTGCGAGGGGGCGCTGCGATGGATCCTGCCCGCTCCCAGTCGGTATTATGTCCTCTGGCCGGGGTTCCGCGCGGAGTTCCACCCGGACCCCGCCGTAATTCCTGGCGTGCGCGGTTCGGCCGCTTATTCCGTGAACGCGGACGGATTGCGGGCACGGCCGTTCGGTCAGCCCGATGAGGAGTACCGCATCCTCGCGGTCGGCGGCAGCACGACGGAATGTCCCTACCTGGACGATGCCGAGACGTGGCCCAGCCTCCTTGAGACCATGCTCCCGCGCACCGGGGACGGCCGTCTCCCCTGGGTCGGATCGGTGGGGCGCTCCGGTCTCAACGCGCGCGACCACGTGGTCGAAGCCAAGTACCTCCTACCGCAGTATCCGTCCATCGACGCCGTGGTCGTACTGGTTGGGATCAACGACCTCACCGTCGCGCTGGCCCAGGGGGATGACTACGCTCGCCCGCCGCCCATTCATCAGCCGGAGGCAGAGCAACGCCAGATCCGCCGCGCCTTTGCGATAACGCCCGTGAACACCAGCGATCTCATACAGGACGATTCCGGAAGATCATACGAGGCCTGGCGTGAGCGCCGCCGGAATGCCCCGCAGTACCGCGACAACCTGCCCGACCTCGGTGCGGCGCTCGCCGAGTACGCAGCCACCCTCAATGCGATGATCGACATTGCGGAGGCTCGGGACGTTCACATGGTGCTCGTGACGCAGCCAACCCTATGGCACGCGGGCCTGTCACCTACTGCCAGCAATCGACTGTGGCTGGGAGGGGTCGGCAGGTTCCAGCAGGAACAGGCGGAGACCTACTTCACCGTGCGCGCCCTGTCGGAAGCCATGGCCCGCTTCAACGCCACCCTACTGGACGTCTGCGAGAGTCGAGAACTGGAGTGCCTGGATCTCGCCAATCGAGTACCGCGAGACACCAGCGTGTTCTACGACGACGCTCACTTCACGGAACTGGGAGCACGTACCGTTGCAAGAGAACTGGCCCGCTTCCTCGCAAGACGGCCACCGTTCGACGGGGTGGTGCGTGCTACTGGCGGTAGGCGAAGCTATTGAACACCCGGTAGAACGCCTGGTCGAACTGCTTCCCCGCCCATATGGGTGTGAGTAACCAGTTGGCTGGGCATGCCTCGGCCGGGCTGTTACGCAGCCCCTCCAGGATCGCATCGTACCGGTCCCGATACGTTGGGTCGCCGCTGAAACGATAGAACCACGCGTAGCCCGGCAGCATGAGCCCGTTGAGACAGGGCTCCGGATCGTCGTGGTCGTCGCTACTGATGTACTCACTGACGTACTTGAACCCCTTCATCGTGGCATCCCAGGTGTTATCCCAGGTCCAGTCGAGGCTCGACTTCAGCCATCCCGGAATGCGCACATCCTGGTCGATCTCGTCGTAGTAGCGGATCATCGCCGTCCACAACAGCCCCGCCGTGAATTGCTTCTGGGCGCTGATCCCGCTGCCCGCAAAGTTAGTTCCCTCTACTTGGCCGGTCACGAGCTGCGCGGCAATGGCCGCATCCACCGCCGCCTCGATCCGCCCCACACCGTCCCACCGCCCGATGACCGGTGAGTTCACCTGGTAGGCGTCCAGCGTGGACATCAGCTCCCGCGCTTTGAGCCGCAATCCACCCAACTCGTACGGATCAAAGCTGCTCGCCGCCAGCATGAAGTCGGCCATGTTG
>JBDGYO010000398.1:0-2771 GCA_039584015.1 Gemmatimonadota bacterium
ACGGGAGCTCGCCGGCCCGGGCCATCAAGAACGCCATCTTCGTGGCCGTCCAGGCCGTGAAGGTCCACCTCAGTCAGCACATCGCCGCCGAGATGGCCGGCGACGGGGCAGCCGTATGAAGCGACCGATCGCGCAGCTCGTGGGCACGGGACGCTACACGCCCGCCAAGGTCCTCGACAACGCCTACTTCGAGAGCATTCTCGACACGTCGGACGAGTGGATCCGGGAACGCAGTGGCATCCGCGAGCGCCGCATCGCCGAGAAGCACGAGACGCTCGCCTTCATGGGGGCGGCGTCGTGCCGCCAGGTGCTGGACGACGCTGGGCTGACGCCACTCGACGTGGACGGCATCGTGCTGGGTACGGCGAGCCCGGATCGCCTACTGCCGTCCACCGCGTGTGATATCCAAGCGGAGCTCGAAGCCCACAATGCGGCAGCGTTCGACGTCGCGGCCGCCTGCAGCGGGTTCCTCTACAGCCTGTCCGTCGCCGAGGGAATGATCGCCAGCGGCACGGCCGAGAACGTGCTGGTCGTGGGCGGCGACCGGCTGTCGACGATCGCCGACTATACCGACCGTACCACGGCGGTGCTATTCGGGGATGGGGCGGGGGCCACGCTGGTGCAGCCGGCGACCAACAGCGAACGCGGCATTCTGTCGACCTACCTCAAGACCGATGGACGGCTCGCGGAGCTGCTGTACCGGCCGGGAGGCGGTGGCAACCGCCCCCCCGACGAGGAGATGCTCAAGGACGGCAGCTACTTCATCAGGATGGCCGGCCGCGAGGTGTTCAAGAACGCGGTGCGCTCCATGGCCGATGCCTGCAATCAAGCGCTGCAGCTTGCGGGGTTGAGTGGCGCGGAGGTGGACGTGCTGATCCCCCATCAGGCCAACATCCGCATCATCGAGGCCACGGCCAAGCACGCCCATGTGCCGATGGACAAGGTCTATGTGAACGTAGACCGCTACGGCAACACGTCGGCGGCATCGATCCCCATCGCGCTGGACGAGTGCGTGCGCGAGGGCCGCATCAAGGAGGGCTCGCTGGTGCTGTTCGTGGCGTTCGGCGGCGGGTTCACCTGGGCGAGCGTGTTGGTTCGGTGGTAACGGCGGTGCTCCTGTGCCCCGGGCAGGGGGCGCAGAAGGTGGGGATGGGGAGGGATCTGGCCGAGAGCTTCCGCGCCGCGCGCGAGGTGTTCGAGGCGGTGGACGAGGCCCTTGGTGTCAGCCTCTCGCAACTCATGTGGGAGGGTCCGGAAGACGAGCTCACGCTGACCCACAACGCCCAGCCGGCGATCCTCACGCATTCGCTGGCGGCACACGCGGTGGTGGGCGAGGTCCTCCGGCCGGTGGCGGGAGCGGGACACTCTCTCGGGGAGTACAGTGCCTACGTGGCGGCGGGTGCCCTCGCGCCGACCGAAGCGGCCCGACTGGTGCGGCGTCGTGGCGAGCTGATGTTGGAGGCGGGCCAGCAGCGCCCTGGCACGATGGCGGCGGTGATCGGCCTCGAGGCCGAGCAGGTGGCAGCACTGTGCGAGGAGGCGAGCGCCCCCGACGAGGTGGTGGTGGCGGCCAACCTGAACGCCCCCGACCAGTCGGTGATCTCTGGTGACCCGGATGCCGTGGCGCGGGCCGGTGCGCGGCTCAAAGAAGCGGGTGCCAAGCGCGTGCTTCCCCTCAAGGTGAGCGGTGCGTTTCACTCGCCCCTGATGGAGCCGGCGGCCGCGGGCCTGCGGCAGGAGCTCGAGGAGGTCGAGTTCGCCGACCCGGGCTTTCCCGTGATCGCCAATGCGACCGCCGAGCCCGTGAAGGACGCCGCCACGGCGCGGCGCTTGCTCGGGGACCAGCTCACCGCTCCGGTTCGCTGGGTTGAGTCGATGCGGTGTGCCGCGGACGAGGGGGGCGACGCCACGTTCGTCGAGGTGGGACCCGGCACGGTGCTCAGCGGGCTGCTGCGCCGCATCGTGAAGGGGGCGCCCTCGGTGGCGCTCGGTACGGCCGATCAAGTGAACCAGTTCCTGGAGCAGCACGCATGACCATCGATCTCACGGGCAAGGTGGCGCTGGTCACCGGTGGGGCGCGGGGTATTGGGTACTCCGTTGGGCAGGCACTGTACGAGGCCGGCGCCCATGTGGCGCTGAGTGACTTGCAGGGCGCGCTCGAGGCGGCCGCCACCCTCAGGGGGAAGGGCAAGGCCTTTGGGGTGGCCGGCGACGTCTCGGACGCCAAGCAGGTCGAGGAGGCCGTGACGGCCGTCGAGCAGGAGCTCGGGCCGATCGACATCCTGGTGAACAATGCCGGCATCACACGCGATGGGCTGCTGATGCGCATGAGCGAGGACGACTGGGACCTCGTGCTCAAGGTGAATCTGCGGGGCACGTTCGTCGCCACGAAGCAGGTTGCCCGGGGGATGGCCAAGCGCCGTGCCGGGCGGATCATCAACATCTCCAGTGTGGTGGGTGTTCGGGGCAACGCCGGGCAGGGCAACTACTCGGCGTCCAAGGCGGGCGTCATCGGCTTCACGAAGTCAATTGCCCGGGAGTTGGCCGGCCGCAACGTGCTGGTGAACGCCGTCGCCCCTGGGTTCATCGACACGGAGATGACCAAGAAGCTGTCGGACGACGTCCGCAAGGCCCTGAAGGAGCAGATCCCGCTGAAGCGCCTGGGACAGCCGGAGGACATTGCCAGCGCCGTCCTCTTTCTTGCATCCGACCTGGCGAGCTACATTACGGGCCACGTCCTGGTGGTGGACGGCGGCATGGTCATGTAACGC
>JBDGYO010000399.1:0-3364 GCA_039584015.1 Gemmatimonadota bacterium
GTTACGGTTGGTCGTGAGACGACCGCACCCATAACTGCGACGAGAATGTCGCGGATCTGATGCAGATCTGGCACGGATTTGACAGATCTCCGCTCGGACAGTAGCCTCTGCGACAGCAGAGGCAATAGTTGGAGCCTGGGAAAGCCGTCGATGCCTCTTCGGCGCACCGTGACGGTTGGCCCAACCAGCCACCAAGATCACGCAGGAGTTCGCCAGGCGTGCTACAGCTCGTGTCAGGGAGGACGTAGAACGATTCGCCGCACACCCCTGGTACGGCATCGAGCGCGGCTGGATATTTACGTTTGACGAGCATCCCCCTCCCGGCGTCCCCGCCATCCGTCCCATCCCCAGGAAGGCATACATCAAGGCCCTGGTGGACCTCTGGTTCGTCGAGGATCGGTGTCTGCTCGAGAAGAGCCGGCAGCTCATGGTGTCGTGGATCTTCAGCTACCTCGCCTCCTGGGACGCCTGGACTAAGTACAACAGGCACAACATCTTCCAGGGCAAACGCCAGGAGGACGTGAACGCCACCGGCGACAAGGGCCTGCTTGGGCGAGCGCGCTTCATGCGCGACCACCTCCCCCCGCACATCAAGCCCACCGTAACCGGAGAAGCCACGACCTACGAGACATACAACAAGGGCTCGACCCTCGAGGCGCTCCCGGAGGGGAAGGACAAGATCCGGTCGAAGGTCATGACGAGCTCGGCTTTCACGACGAGGGCAAGGCGAGCTGGGATACGGCTTTGCCGGCGGCGCGCGGCGGCGGCAAGGTGTGGGGCATTTCGACCCCGAACGGCCACGACTGGATCTACCAGCAGCACGACGAGAATCTGAAGTGGGACGACTGGAGGACGTGGCCCAAGGTCCCGGGCGTCGAACAGGGGATGCACGCCTACCGCAAGGAGAACGGGACGGTGCTCCTGGCGCTCCACTACAGCGCCGACCCGGAGAAGAACACCCCGGAGGCCCGGAAAGAAGCCCAGGTGGGCTACACGAGCCACCGGATGTATCTGCGGGAGAACGAGCTCGACTTCACGACGATGGCCGGCAAGGGCGTCTGGTCGAACGAGTTCTCGAAGGACTTCCACGTCATCTCGCGCTACGTGCCCGATCCGCGCTCCGCGATTTACCGCGGCTGGGACACGGGCTACAACGGCCAGGCGGTGTGTTTCGCGCAGTACAACACCATCGGCCAGCTCGTCCTCTTCGACCAGGTGATCGAGAAGTATGTCGCCCTGCAGGAGATTGCCCGACATGTCACGCAACTCACGACGTTCTGGCAGCACCAGGGCGCCCTGGCGGCCGCGGACACCATCGGGATGGACGGCCGGATCTCCAGGGTCTATCCGATGTGCTTCGACTACGGCGACCCGGCCACCCACCAGAAAAACTCGAAGGGCGAGACAGACGTTGCTACCCTCTCGAATTTCGGCTTCCAGCTCCTCACCAAAGTCAGCAAGAACCGCAAATTCGATCTGATGGAACAGCCGCGCAAGTTGCTCCTGCCGCGCAGCGACGGCAAGCCAGCCCTGGTGATCGCCAAGAACACCCCGAACATGGATCACGTCGTCCAGATGTTCGCCGGTGGTTACGCCTACAAGGAGATCAAGCCGAGCCAGAACGAGCAGCTCGAGCCGCACAAGGATGGCTGGTACGACCACATTGCCGACTCGATCCAGTATCTAGTCGACAACATCAGCCCCATCGACTACGGCAGCCCTTCGGATGAGCCGGATCCCGAGTGGTGGAAGGAGAAGGACGATTACGGGGTTGGTAACGAGCCAGTTTCTTTCACTCGATAGGAGGTCACGATGCAGCCCACGAACAGCGGCAAGGACAAGAAATTCTCGCATCTCAAGCACCACTACCCGAACGATGGGCAGACGTGCAAGCCGGAAGGGTCGACCAGGCCCGGAGGCGTCGACCCGATGCCGTCGAAGCAGGCCGGTATGGGCGGCCCGGACGGGTATCACGACTCGCCGGCGGTGAGCCACGACCCCGGCATGGGCGTCGAGGGTCCGGCGCTTGCGACGACGCCCGGGAACCCCACGCGAGGCGAAGGCTCGGGCGGCGTGATCGACTACCCGCACGAGGGCGCACCCGAAC
The DNA here is from genome assembly GCA_039584015.1 of Gemmatimonadota bacterium. GTDB lineage: Bacteria > Gemmatimonadota > Gemmatimonadetes > Gemmatimonadales > GWC2-71-9 > WVYX01. The sequence goes on from JBDGYO010000399.1 coordinate 2,108, forward strand.
GCACCACGTCGGTCGGCTCGAGTGGCGTCGAGCACACGCCAGGCGTGCGTCCCCGGAAGGGCCAGGGTAGCTAAGCAAACCCCGCAGGACTGACGCAGGAGGACGCAATGAAGTGCAAAGCGCAGAAGGGCAAGTCACAGCCCGAGGCCGAGATCACCTTCAACACGAAGGACTACGACGACGGCCAGGGCAACAACGTCTGCTCCGGGGATGCCTCGATGCACGAGCTCCAGTCGGGGCGTCTTGTCAAAGCAGTTCCGAGCAAGTAGGGAGACGTCATGCCCCAACACAAATACGAGGACGACCTGGACGCTCACGAGGCAGACAATACCGTCCCCGACAGACTCGGACACAAGAAGAGCATCAGGGCCAGGGCCACGGCGAACGTCAAGGCGGCCAAGACGGGCGCCGGCGGGAAGTCGGCTTACGTGAGTGGCCCTCGTGGCGGCGCAGACACCGCCACACGGATCGGTCACGAGCCTCCCCCGACCAGGGGCCCCAGGACCGTTCGGGATCTGATTGGTTACGTCACCGGCAGGCCGGCGAAGGAGAGGCCGGAAAGGAGCAAATCCACCTCGGGGGCTACGGCCGAGCATCCAGACGCCAAGCCAAAGACCGACGTGGGCGCGGGACTCAGGGCAATCAGCGCCCGCAGGGGAGGAGCTCTCCCGAGTGCAGCGAAGCCCAAGGGCAGCTACGAATAGGGGGTACACGGTGAACCACATACGGATCGAGTTCAAGAACGAGTGGTCCCCACGAAAGCTCAGGATGATGCAACAGGAGCTCGAGGGGATGATGGCGAGGGCTGGGTGTCCGAACATCTCCTGGGAGGTGCTCAGCAAGGGTGAGCCCAAGACGCCGCTCTTCCTGCACATCGGCTGCTCGCACTGTGCCGCATCGTTCCAGTCACAGGCCAAACCGTATCGCGGCTGGATCGCAGAGAAGTTCGAGGCATGCGCCCTCCACGGGCGCAGCGGGATGATGAAGATCCAGAGCCAGCGCATCCCTCTGCCGAAGGGGATGGGGGTCGGCCAGAACGTCGCCCGGGACATGGGGATCGTCAAGCCGCCACCGCCACCGCCACCGGCGAACGACGAGGAGATCGACCCTCAGATCGGGGAGCTTCTCAAGGAACGTGGTTTCGGGGAACCGGGACATCTGAACGTCCAGCCGGTAGTCGAGGCTCGAATCGAGGAGTAACTCATGGCGGTTGCGACGAATCCAGTCCACTCCGGCCACACGCGGGTCCAGTGGACC
>JBDGYO010000400.1:0-4963 GCA_039584015.1 Gemmatimonadota bacterium
AAAGAGGGTGCCTGGAAAGAGCGTGAGAAACCACCGCCTGAGTGGCGAGCCCATGGTCACGAGCAGCACGCGATCCGTGTCTCTCCAGACGCGCGAGTGCATGACGGAATCGATCGCGATCACCGTTCCGACCCCCTGGCCGACCAGCACGAAGTCCTGGTCGTTGCCGACGCGCGTCCGCGCCAGCCCGATCGCCTTGTCGAGCGCCTGCTGAATCCGTTCCCGGTATCGCGGCTCGCCGAGATAGCGGAAGGCGCCGAGGCTGACCTTGAGCGGACCCCGCAGTGATCCGCGAGCCCAGAGCAGGCGTAGCATGATCACGGCGCCGAGCGCGCCCGCCCAGGGCAACGCGGCGGCGACGCCTCCCGCCACATATGAGAGCGCTGCGAGGACGGCGAAGACTGCCAACAGCCGCCACCACTCTGCCACGAGGGCGCCGAGTGTGATGACCAGCACCGGTTGCAGTAACAGGAGGACAATGCTGCGGAACGAGACGACGACCGGGCGCGCGGACATGGTGAGCAGCAGACGCAACCCTGCGAGCGCGATCAATAGAGTGATGCCGGCGGCCAGCGCGACCTGCGACCAGCTCACGGCAGTGGCTATCCACCGCATGGGAGAGAGCGTGACCGTCGGGAGACCGAGCCACGCCGCCGGGGCCAGCACCACGAGCTTGGCCACCAGCGTGGCGAACAGCATCGCCACCAGCGCCGACAGCACCCACTGGAGCAGCCGATGCACCTGGAGCTGCAAGGCACCCGTCCACCTGTCGAGCGAGTGGAGCCCGAAGCCCAAGCCCACGCGGGATGCCGCGCCGATCGTGGCGGCGTGCTCCCTGAGGTACCGGTACAGGTTCTGGACTCCCTTGGGACTCGACTGGGGGACCACGCCCTCCCAGTCGAAGGCCAGGGTGACGACCCGGTCGTAGAGCGCGGAGTCCTTGAAGTTGCCGTCGACGGCTCGCGCGATCTTCGGGCCTTGCCCGGATCCATGTATGGCGATGGCTGGTACTGGCACGAGAGGTACCCGCTCCTGACGATTGCGGCAAGATTTGCCTTGCGGGTGCGTCCGAATGTGACGCTAGTCACTACGCGGAACAGCCCCGAGCGCTCGAGCAGCGCTCGGGGCTGTCATCAACTGGCTGACCGAGCCCTGCTGCCTACCAAATGTCGGCCTGCTTGTCGGCCGGTTGCACCATCGGATCACCCTCCTTGCAGCCCCAGGCTGCCGCGAACTCTGGCATGTTGGCCAGCGGTCCGTTCGCCCGGAACATAGAGGGCGAGTGCGGGTCGGTGTTCACCTGTAGCCTGATGGCCTCGTCGCGGTAGTTCCGTCGCCACGCCTGGGCCCAGGAGAGGAAGAAACGCTGGTGCGGCGTGAAGCCGTCGATCTCGCCGGGGTCGTTCTGCTCGAGGGCCGCCTGGAGGGCGTAGTAAGCCATGGTGATCCCGGCCAGGTCCCCGATGTTCTCGCCCAGCGTTAGCTCACCGTTCACGTGAAGATCGTCCACCGCGACGAAGCCATTGTACTGCTCAACGAGCTTGTCGGTCCGGCTCTCGAAGCGCGTGCGATCCTCATCGGTCCACCAATTCACCATGTTGCCCTGGGCGTCGAAGCGACTTCCCTGATCGTCGAATCCATGCATGAACTCGTGGCCGATGACCCCGCCCATGGCGCCGTAGTTCACCGCGTCATCCATCTCCCCGTCGAAGAAGGGCGGCTGCATGATGGCGGCGGGGAAGACGATCTCGTTCATCACCGGGTTGTAGTAGGCGTTGATCGTCTGCGGCGACATCCCCCACTCGTTGCGGTCGATCGGCTGCCCGATCTTGTCGAGATTGCGCCGTGCCTCGAAGGCGTTGCCCGCGCGGACGTTGGCGAGATAGCTCTCAGTACCGACCTCGAGCCGGGAGTAGTCGCGCCACTCGTCGGGATAGCCGATCTTGGAGACGAAGGTGCCGAGCTTCTCGAGGGCCCTGGCCGTCGTCTCGTCACCCATCCACTCGAGGCCCTGGATACGCATCCGCACCGCCGCGCGCAGGTTCTCGATCATCTCGTCGGCGCGCCTCTTCGTCTCGGGCGGAAAGGCCCGCTCCACATAGACCTCGCCCAGCGCCTCCCCTAGGCTCTCGCTGGTCCGGTCGATGACCCGCTTCCAGCGGGGGCGCAGTTCCTCGGCGCCGCGAAGGGTGGTGCCGTAGAAGGCGAAGTCTGCATTGACGAACTCGCCGGAGAGATAGGCGGCGAAGGTGTCGATGGCATGCCAACGCAGGTAATCCCTCCACGTATCGATGGACACCTCCTCCATCACCGCGTTCATCTCGGCGAAGAACTTGGGGTGGGCGTAGGAAAAGGTCTCCAGGTCTCCCAAACCCATACGGTCGAAGTACTCGGCCCACGAAAAGTTGGGCGTCGCCTCGTCGGCGCCGCCGATCGTCTGGATGTTGTAGTAGTTCGCTGGGTTGCGCAGCTCGACGTTGGTGAGGGAGGCCTCGGCGAGTCTGGTCTCAAGTGCCAGGATGGCCTCGGCCGCGGCCTGGGCTTCCTCAGGAGCGTCGCTCAGTAGCTGCAGCATCGTGGAGACGTGGGCAACGTACTTCGCGCGCAGCTCCACCGACTCGTCATCCTCACGCGTGTAGTAGTCGCGGTCGGGGAGGCCGAGTCCGCCCTGGACGGCGTACATGATGTACTGCTCGCTGTTCATGAGATCCTGGAAGACCGCCGCGCCAAACAGCACCGCCGTGCCTTCGAGGTGGTAGTCCTGCACGACGATTCCGTCGGTGTCCATGCCGGTCAGCCAGAAATCACCGACCCTCTGTTTGTTGGTGCCCGCCTCGGCGCCGGCCGCCGCGGCGGCTTCCAGGATCTCGCGCAGCAGGAGGTAGTTGCGTTCCCGCATCTCGTTACCGATGCCCCAGGCGCTCTGGTCGGCCGGGATCGGGTTGCGCTCGAACCAGTTGCCGTTGGCGAACTGATAGAAGTCCTGGCAGGCATTCACCGACGTGTCCATGTTGCGGCGGTCGAGCCCGCGCTCGTTGGTCTGGTACTCCTCGCCCTCCTGAGCGATCGCTGTGCCCGGAAGGGCCGCCATGAGCGCACACAGGAGTGAGAAGCAGAGTCCCTTCGTCATGGCGATTCTCCTTTGGCTGTCGTCAGGCGTTCTGTGCCTCGGAAAAGTACAGGCTGGGTGAGTGGGCCGTCTAGGCAGCTTATCCTACGCCCTCCCCTGAAACACAGACGGGGCCACACTCGTCTGGAGAAACAGGACCGCAAGGAGAGTGAAACGTGGAGATCCCGGCTGACGCCCTTGGATTTGCAGTGGTCATGGCTACCTTCTTCGGCGCCGCCTTCGGCGTGAAGCTCCTCGTGTGGGGCAAGGGGCCGATCCGCAGGCTTCGCGGCGGATCGGACGACCGGGATACGAGCGAACGTCTCGCCGAGCTGGAGCAGCGCGTCGAACAGCTAGCGGAGGTGGCAACCGACCAGGCCCACATGCTCGAGGATTACCATGAGCGTCTCGACTTCACCGAGCGCGTGCTCACGCAACAGCGGGGCGAGGAGCCCAAGGCCCTGGATCCTCCAGCGAACGAGAACGCCTAGTCGCGCCGTAACCCCGCTGCAACGATCCCCCGTTTCATCGTATCGAACTCACCGAGCGATGGATGAAGAATTGGGGGATCTACCATGTTGAAACACACCACTGTCACTCTGGCCGGCGCCGCGTTGGCACTGTCGCTGCCGGCCCTCAGCCCCGGGCGGGGCGCCGTTGCGCCGGAGGGCCAACCGCTGTCGTCGCCGGTGATCGCGCGCGCGGTTGAGGCTGTGATACTGCGGGGCGTCGCGGACGACCTGGAAGCGCTGCTCCGCATGCTCGAGATGCAAGATCCGGACATGCGGGAGCACGCGGCCGAGGCTCTTGGGCGGCTGGGAGACCGGCGCGCCGTACCCGCTCTCATCGAAGTCATTCGAAGTGATCGGGATGCCGACGTCCGCGAGCACGCCTGCGCCGCTCTCGGGATGCTGGGAGACGCGCGGGCGAGCGACCCTCTCGCCGAAGTGATGCAGAGCGATCCGGATCCACGGGTGCGGGAGCATGCCGCCGTCGCGCTGGGCCAGCTGGCAGACCCCAGGGCCTACGAGGTGCTGCTGGAGACCATGCACGGCCATGATACCGACGAGGTTCGAGCACATGCCGCCCATGGCTTGGGACTGTCGGGGAACTCCCGTGCGTTGGAGCCGCTCCTCGATGCGCTGCAGGACCTGAGCGCCCTGATGCGGATGCACGCCGCCATTGGGCTGGGGGAGCTCGGCGACGCTCGAGCCCTCGACGCGTTGCGTAAGGCTCAAGACGATTCCGACGTGAGGGTCCGACGGGCCGCCAGCGAGGCGCTGGAGAAGATCCGCAGACCGTAGGTCGTCGAGGCCGCCCGCCCGCGGCCAGCCCTGCCCGCGAGCGGCTAGTGCGGCGGCGCCGGTCACCGCATATTTCCCAGAAGCAAAGGTGACTAGGTTGCTCGCGTTTTGCGGGCGGCCCTGCTCATGACTCACCAAACCACTGAAGGCGCTGCCTAGGATGCCCACGGACCAGTGCTGCCCGCCGTCCGACGATCTTCTCAGGGATGCGCAGCGTCGCCGTGTGCTGTGGGCCGTGCTCGCCATCAACGCCACGATGTTCCTGGTCGAGCTTGGCGCCGGCCTGCTCGCTGGATCCGTCGCCCTCCAGGCCGATTCCCTCGATATGCTGGGCGACACCCTCGTCTATGGCTTCAGCCTTTTTGTCGTGGGCCGGTCCGTTCGGTGGCGGGCTCGCGCCGCACAGTTGAAGGGCGCGATCATGCTCCTGTTCGGCCTCGCGGTGCTGGGTCAGGTGGTGCTGAAGGTGATGCACGGTGTGCCGCCGAACCCGACCGTCGTCAGCGGTACTGGAGCGGTCGCCCTGGTCGCAAACCTCGTCTGCCTCGGC
>JBDGYO010000401.1:0-2762 GCA_039584015.1 Gemmatimonadota bacterium
GGTGACGGAGGGCCATCCCGACAAGATGGCCGACCAGATCTCGGACGCGATTCTCGACACGATTCTGGCGGACGACCCCAAGGGGCGCGTGGCGTGCGAAACGCTCGTGACCACCGGCATGGTGGTCGTGGCGGGCGAGATCACCACCACCGTGAAGGTCAACGTGCCGGAGGTGGTGCGCCAAGCGGTGGAGTCCATCGGTTACGTCGACGGCTCCCACGGCTTCGACTTCAAGACCTGCGCAGTGCTCGCGGCCCTCGATCCGCAATCGCCAGACATCGCGATGGGTGTGGACACCGGCGGGGCGGGCGACCAGGGCCTGATGTTCGGCTACGCCTGTGACGAGACCGCCGAGCTCATGCCGCTGCCGATCATGCTGGCGCACGGGCTCACGCGGCAGTTGGCGGCGGTTCGCCGGCAGGGCCAGTTGACCTGGCTGCGCCCCGACGGGAAGAGCCAGGTGGCGGTGGAATACGTCGACAGCAAGCCGATCGGCGTGCGGGCGGTGGTCGTAGCCACGCAGCATGCCCCCGACGTCGAGAAGGCCGAGCTGGAAGAGGCAGTGCGGGCGTGCGTCATCAATCCCGTGCTCGACCGCTACTCGCTGGAGTCCTCCGGCGCCAAGATCTATATCAACCCGACGGGCCGATTCGTCGTGGGTGGGCCACAGGGCGATGCGGGGCTCACGGGGCGCAAGATCATCGTGGATACCTACGGCGGCGCCGCGCGGCACGGCGGTGGTGCCTTCAGCGGCAAAGACCCCTCCAAGGTCGATCGCTCGGCATCGTACGCCGCCCGCTGGGTGGCCAAGAACATCGTCGCGGCGCAGCTGGCGCGGCGCTGCGAGGTGCAGCTTGCCTACGCCATCGGCGTAGCCGAGCCGATCTCCGTGATGGTCGATACGTATGGGACGGGCACCGTTTCCGACGAAGCTCTGGAACAGGCGGTACGCGACGTGTTCGACCTTACCCCCAAGGGCATCGTCCAGTCACTCGACCTGTTGAACCCGATCTACCGTGCCACGGCGGCCTACGGCCACTTCGGGCGCGCACCCGAGGAAGCCGAGGTGCTCGGCCGCCGCGTCAAGCTGTTCACCTGGGAAGACCCGAACCGGAGCGCCGAGCTGCGGGACGCCGTGCGAAGCGCGGCGTAACTCCGACACCCGGATTGACCCCAACAACTACGCACATATGACTTCCGTGAAGACACCTTCTGCGAAGGACGCCTCGTACGACGTCAAGGACCTCAACCTGGCCGACGAGGGCCGGCGCCGCACTGAGTGGGCCGAGAGCTTCATGCCGGTGCTGCGGCAGATCCGTGAGCGGTTTGCCAAGGAGCGCCCGCTCGAGGGCCGCAAGCTCTCGGCGTGCCTCCACGTCACCACCGAGACCGCCAACCTGGCGGTCACGCTCCAGGCGGGCGGGGCCGACGTGGCGCTGTGCGCCTCCAATCCGCTCTCGACGCAGGATGACGTCGCGGCCCACCTCGCGCATGACCATGGCATCAAGGTGTTCGCCATCAAGGGTGAGGACCACGAGTCGTACTACTCGCACATTCGCGAGTGCCTGGCACACCGACCCGACATCACGATGGATGACGGCGCCGACCTCGTGGGCGCGATGCACATGATCGCGCTCGAGCGGCTCGACGACCTGGAGCCTGCGGTGCGCACCTGGGTGGAGGGGCTGAGCGCGAAGGAGCGAGAACAGCTGCTGGCCCACGTGATCGGCGCGACCGAAGAGACCACGACGGGAGTGATCCGGCTGCGGGCTATGGCCGAGGAAGGCGTGCTGCAGTTCCCCGTCATCGCGGTGAACGATTCCCAGACCAAGCACTTCTTCGACAACCGCTACGGTACCGGACAGTCCACGCTCGATGGCATCCTGCGGGCCACCAACATCCTCATGGCCGGCACCACGGTGGTCGTGGGTGGCTACGGCTGGTGCGGCCGTGGGTTCGCGATGCGCGCTCGGGGAGCGGGGGCCGACGTGATCGTCACGGAGGTAGACCCGCTGCGCGCGCTCGAGGCGCGCATGGACGGCTACCGAGTGATGCCCATGCCCGAGGCTGCCAGGGTGGGCGACGTGTTCGTCACGCTCACGGGGAACACGCACGTGGTGAGTCTCGAGCACATGCGCCTCATGAAGGACGGTGCCATCATCGCGAACTCCGGCCACTTCAACGTGGAGCTCGCGCTGGATGCGCTGGCGAAGGTCGCGAAGGGACCGAAGCCGGTGCGCGAGTTCGTGGACGAGTGGCTGCTCGACGGCAAGCGCCTTTACGTGCTCGGCGAGGGCCGCCTGATCAACCTGGCTGCCGCGGAAGGCCATCCCGCGAGCGTCATGGACATGTCGTTCGCCAACCAGGCGCTGGCGGCCGAACATCTGGTCAGGCATGCGGGTACCTTCTCGAAGGCGGTGCATCGCGTGCCGGAGGAGATCGACAATGACATTGCCCGGCTCAAGCTGGCGGCGCTGGGCGTCGAGATCGACCGGCTCACCGATGAGCAAGAGCACTATCTCTCGTCGTGGGATGAGGGTACCTGAGGCGGCATGATTGAAGTGCGGGTGGCACACCTGGGCCTCGACCGGGCCACCAATACGCCGGTCGTGATCCTGCAGGAGAAGGACGGGGAGCGCGTGCTACCGATCTGGATCGGGCCCGCGGAAGCCAGCGCCATCGCCATGGAGCTGGCCGGCGTGAAGTTCTCCCGGCCGCTCACGCACGATCTGGTGAAGCAGGTCGTCGTCGGCCTCGGGGCC